>JAYEFV010000239.1:0-12854 GCA_034658755.1 Thermodesulfobacteriota bacterium
CCATCAAGGCGGGCGGAACCGAGATCCAGTTTATCAACACCCACCTGGGTCTGAAGCCAAACGAACGCAAGTTTCAGGCTGAGGCATTACTCGGCGCCGGCTGGCTATCCCATCCGGATTGTCGCGAGCCGATCATTTTATGTGGTGACTTCAATGCGTCCCCCTTTTCCCATGTGTGCCGCAGGCTACGCACCCTTCTTCTCGATGCGCAGGCCGAACTGGCCAACCATTGCCCCAAAAAAACGCTTTTCGGGCGTTTTCCATTCGCCCGCATCGATCATGTCTTCGTTAACCCCGGTATCGAGGTAATCGGTATTGAGGTACCGAAAACGGAATTGACGAGAGTTGCTTCTGACCATTTACCCCTGATCGTCGAAGTTCGAATTCCCAAGCCTTTCATAAAACATATGAGATGATCGAAATGGGGAAAAAAATAGCAAGGGAAACATTAGAAATGCAGGAATATCTGACAAAGGGTGACTTTTGATACCGCTATTGCATAAAAAATGGCGTGGTAATTAAGATTGACGCCCGAAAACAGACGCTATATGATTGTTAATAGACACAAAATTACCAAAACAACTAATAGAAAGGAGAAAAATCGTGTTTGATCTGAAATCTCAAATAATGATGAATTCGTAAAAAGTCGAATCCATCAAGTGTTTGGTGTTTCGTATTTTGTATGAAATATATGATGTTATATCATTTTGTTGGATTGTTAAAAATAAACACCACATACAAAACACTCTCGTAAAAAGGATTTGGTCTGATGAAATGGATCTTCCGCAAGAATAAATGCGTCCTTCCGGGAACGGTGGGTCTCGCCCTGGGCAGTGGCTCCGCCCGTGGGTGGGCGCATATCGGGGTGATTCGAGCCTTAACTGAAGCCGGCATCCGCGTGGATTATGTTGCAGGCACCAGTATCGGCGCACTGGTGGGGGCTGTCTATACCTCCGGAGAGATCGAGACTCTGGAGGAGGTTGTTCTCCAGCTCGACTGGAAACAGATAGCTTATTTCTTTGACGTCGTTTTGCCGAAATCCGGACTAATTGACGGCAAAAAGGTTTCCACCTTTATCCGCAGTCACCTGAAGGGGATAAACATCGAGGAACTACCGATCCCTTTTTGTGCTGTAGCAACAGATTTGGGCACCGGAAACGAGGTGGTTTTAAAGCAAGGTGATATCATCGAGGCCATTCGGGCCAGTATCTCCGTTCCTGGAATATTTACGCCGGTTAAAAGGAACGGCAATATTCTGGTGGACGGCGGATTGGTGAACCCGGTTCCTGTGAGTGTCGTAAGAGAGATGGGTGCAGATTTTGTCATCGCGGTTGACCTGAACCATAACATTGTTGGAGGAAAAGGATTTCGCCAAGCGTCTGCCCCTATATTGAGCGTTTCTCAATCGGGAAGAGAAGGCGGGCAAGTCACGGAAAAGAAGAATAAAATATTAGAGGTCTTGAACAACAGGATTGCTTCGGTTGATTTTCCTGCCCTATCCCAGATAAGAGAGTGGATGGGTACGGAACAGCTACCGAACATTTTCGAGGTGTTAATATCCTCCATCAATATTATGGAAGCACAGATTACGGCAACAAAGCTCAAGACCGACCCGCCTGAACTTTTGATTCAGCCCAATTTGGGCCATCTCAAGTTCCTTGAATTCAATCGGGCGAAAGAGGCTATTGCAGAAGGATATATGGAAACCAAGGCCCGGCTTGACCGTATTTCTGGGAAAGGAGGATGATTTGACATTTTTTAAAATCGGAAGTGTTGGGCGAACCTACCGCCACATGCAGCGTTACCGCCAGATTCTTACTGTGCTTTTCAAATATGGTTTTGGAGACATGGTTGACGCTCTTAAGATCGAACAATACCTGAAAATCGGATTACAGATGGTTTCTCGCAAACGTCGGGAAAAAGTCGAGATTCTCTCCCGTGCTGAGCGGGTGAGGATGGTTTTGGAAGAGCTGGGTCCCACCTTCATCAAGATGGGCCAGATTCTTTCCACCCGGCCCGACCTGTTACCGGTTGAGTTTATGCAAGAGGTTTCCAAACTTCAGGACGAAGTGCCGCCGTTTCCATTCTCGGAGGTAAAAGCAGCCATCAAAGAGGATCTTCAAAAACCAATTGACCAGATTTTTTCGAGTTTCGATGAACAACCTCTTGCCGCCGCCTCTATCGGTCAAGTTCACCAAGCGAAAATGCTTGATGGCAAAAATGTCGTTGTCAAGATCCAGCGCCCGAGCATTCAGCGCACCATTGAAGTGGACCTGGAAATCATGATGCACCTGGCGGGCTTAATGGAACGACATCTGGAAGGCTGGAATATCCGACAACCCACCAAAATTGTGGAAGAATTTGCCAGTACGCTGGAGAAGGAACTCGACTACACCCTGGAAGCAGCTTACATGGAGCGTTTTGCCAGGCAGTTTGAGAATGAGCCTGTGGTTTATGTGCCGCAGATCTGTCGTGAAGCAACGACCGCAAGGATTCTTACCATGGAACTTATAAGCGGCGTTAAAGCTTCCGATATTGAGCGGCTGGAAAAAGAGGGGCTTGACCGCTGCAAAATTGCCGAACAGGGCTTCAACCTGATCATGAAACAGATATTTGTTCATGGTTTCTTTCATGCCGATCCCCATCCGGGCAACATCTTTGTCCTTCCGGACAATGTCATCTGCTATATAGACTTCGGCATGATGGGACGACTCAATCTGGAAACGCGGGAACGTTTTGCAGATTTGATCATGAGTATCGTCCATCGGGATGAAAGAAAGGCTGCGGATGCCCTGCTAAAGCTCACTCTTTCAGAGGAGGAACCGGATTATCACGCCCTGGAAAGAGATGTGGCCGAGTTTATGGATCAACATTGTTACCGTCCCCTGAAGGAGGTGAAATTAGGGGCACTGTTGCACCAGCTTCTGGAAACGGCGACAAAACATCGACTGAGCATCCTGCCGGATCTGTTCTTGATGATCAAAGCCCTGAGTACGGTGGAAGGACTCGGTCGGGCGCTCGATCCGGATTTTGATGTTATCGAACAGGCCTCCCCCTTCATTAAACGCATTCAGCTAAACCGCATTCACCCCCGCCGAATCGCGAAAGACATGGCAAACTCAGGAACCGATCTTTTTCACCTTTTAAAGGATATCCCCGGAGAGGTTCGAACAATTCTCAAATTGGCCAGACAGGGCAAGGTAAAAATAGAATTTGAACATCGTGGATTGGAACCGATGATTGCCGCCAATGACCGGATCAGCAACCGACTTTCCTTTGCCGTTGTCCTGGCATCCCTGGTGATCGGCTCGGGCCTTATTGTGCTTTCCGGTATCCCGCCCAAGTGGCATGAAATACCGGTTATCGGTCTTGTTGGCTTTCTGGTTGCCGGTGCAATGGGGTTTTGGTTGTTGATATCGATTATGAGAAGCGGGAGGATGTAAATGCTTTTTACAGAAAGAAAGATAAGATATAACAGATCAAATCTTTGACATAGCCTTCTTAGGGAACTTATGTTGCCAGCTCTTTGCTGTAAATAAACGCTCCATCACGCTCAATCCAATCATTGCCTTTACGCTCAAGGATCCAGCCGCTGGCTTTTTTACCGCCAAAAGGAAGTCGCAAAGGGGTAAACGTAAAATCGGGATTATCATGCACCATTCCGAAGTGGGAATAAAAAAGCGTTTTTATCTTCTCTGCCGGAGATCCGAAAAAAGATAACAAAAAACCATACCGGGTTTTAACCAATTCCATGGCCGATTCATCGGGATCGTCAAAGGGAATAATAAGCAGAAACGGGCCAAAGAGTTCCAGATCCGGGATATCGATATTTTCGGTTTCAAGCACCAGAGGAAAGACCGTTTCGCCGGAGATGGAACCCGTTAGCAAACGAGCCGGCCGGCACTTTTCGAGGGCATTTTGAAGAATATTGCGGGTCCGTTCCACCCGAATCGGTCCGATATCGGTTTTCGGCTCAAAAGCGTCTCCGACCTTAAGGCGTTGAACCATATCCAGTATCTCCTTGCGAACCTCTTCATAAAGGCTCGTGTGTATGTATGCCTTTTTCAGGGTTGTGCAGTATTGACCGCCGTTAATGAACGCCCGGCGGGCAATAAAACTCGCGGCCGCTGTGGCGTCTGCATCTTCAAACACGATGGCGGCCGGCATTCCCCCGGGTCCTGCAAAAAAGAGTTTATCGAAAGATTTGTGCTGCTTCCGGTATACCTCCCCAACTGCCGAAGCTCCTGAAATAAAAAAGAGCCTGATGTCTTTGTCTGCCACACAGCGCCGTCCGAATTCGCGGTTGTCCATGCCCACAACCGGTTCGATGGATTCAAAATGTTTGCA
Source organism: Thermodesulfobacteriota bacterium (assembly GCA_034658755.1). Classification (GTDB taxonomy): domain Bacteria; phylum Desulfobacterota; class Desulfobacteria; order Desulfobacterales; family UBA11574; genus S5133MH16. The sequence goes on from JAYEFV010000239.1 coordinate 4,348, forward strand.
AATTTCGGCGAGTACGGATGCGGATCGCGGCGTCTGGGAAGAGAGGCTGAACCGCAACGTGTTGCCGGTAAGAAGGGCTGCTCCGCCAAGACGCGCCAGTACCACCGTCGGGGCATCGTATGGAAATATAGTGGCAACCGTACCGTACGATCGACCGTTTTCTACCCAGGGAATTTCTTTGTCCATGGTTCGCAAATGATCTGCCGACAAATCGACTTCAATAGATGTGATTTTTACCGGGAATCCGGCATCATATGCGGCAGCTTCCATTAAATCTGTTCTATGACGGTTAAGAGCATCGGCAAGACGTTGTATTTCGTCAAGCCGCGCTTTGAATACATCGATCCGAGTCATAGTTATGCTCCTTAAAAATCTAAAAATAGATACTCCATCCTCCGTGCAGGCCGAAATCAGGACTATTACTCATGGTTATAATATTTTCAATCAGAGCAAATTCTATCAAACCGTACTTTGTTTTCCATTTGAACCCGAAGTGTACCTCATGGGAAGCTTGATCCAATACATCGATATTTTTTATACTCGGGCCGCTGTAAAGGTACTGGACGAGTATGGTCTTAGCTATTTGGATGTTCTACTCAGAGTCTTATAAACCTTTTCATGCAAAGGCGCATTAATCCCATGTTCTTTTGCATACTCAACGATATATCCAGCAAATATATTAAGTTCCGTGTTTTTCTTTGTTTCAAAATCCATTTGTAATGAAGATTTTGTTTCATATGGGAACAATGCTATTTTGTCTAAAGATTTTTGAAAAATATCATTTGATAAATCCATTTTTTGAAATTTTGCGATAACCTCCGTTTCTTTTAATAACCCTTGAAGGAGGTTCTTACTTTCCGCATCTTCCATAATTTCTCCAAATGTTTTTTGATAAAAAGAATTTGTAAGGCAAACCTACAATTTCTGAACCTTGAACCCCTGAACCTTTGAACCCGTGAACGCCTACCCGTTTTTTTATGTCCGGACTGCGGCAGGATCATGTCTCGCGGCCGCTACCGCCTTGATTCCCGCCAGGGAAAAGCGGGTGATATGATCGGCCAGGCGCTTGATCAAATCCGGGGAGAGGGATTGGCCCAGTAAGTACTCCAGATCGCTGCGCCTGATGGTCAGAAGGACACGGCACTGGTTGATGATGCTCATCTCGCAGAACAGAACCGTTTCATCAGTGGCTTTTGTTCCCATAATTTTGCGGATGATCCCTATTACTACCTGTCGCCGGGGCTCGATCAGGTCGTGCCAGATGTCATGTATCAGCCCGGTGGGGTTGGCCAGTTCCATCAAATACAGGCGGGTAAACTGGCCCTGATCGCTCTGCTCTGTGAAGTTTTGTATGAGGGAGTGTATGTAGATTTGCAGCTGTTCTTCCGGCGAAGTTATAGTGGAATCAGGTGGTTTGGGTGTGCCAAATTTTTTAAATGTTTCTTGCCACGCCTCGGTGTACAGGGCGGCCTTATCGCCAAAATAATAATTGACGGCAGCCACGTTGGCAGCGGCCCGCCGGCAGATATCCGCCACCTTGGCAGCGTGGTAGCCTTTTTCTGCGAAAACCTCACAGGCAGCCTCCAGCAATCGTTTGCGCGTTTCCTTCCCATCTTCTCTCTTAGCCATGATGGATGCTCCTTTATTCTTACATTGAAAACCTGGTCCTTTGGGCCAGGTCAGAGATAGATGGCTCTGCCCTGGAGTTTTGTGTCTAAAATCACAAATCTCAAGCACCAAATTCCAAATAAATTCCAAATCTCAAGAATCAAATTCCAAATACCAACACGCGGTGCGTGACCTAACTATTTTGATTTTTCCAGTATTGATGAAAATATTTTTTTCAATTCATTTGCCTCTTGTATCAACTTTTGAGCATCATTAGCATTCTTTAAATTATTCGTCTCATGAATTAACCTGAGCCAATAAGCACTTTCTTTGGATTCCTTACGGCTTATTTTCATCCTCATCAAAAAGTCTTTTTTGCTTAATGATTCGTTGGCCTCCCTGTAGTTTGCACCCACTGAACCGGAGGCTTTTACTAATTGCTTGCTATCCTCGATATTTGCTATTGTTTTAGGTAATGTTTTAACGAAAAGCCTAACAGCTTTAGCAAACTGGAATGTTCTTTCTTCAAGATCATATACTGGTTTGTTATTTGGAATTTTGGTCATTGTTATTTGTTTGTTTTTTGGGATTTGTTTTTTGGGATTTCAATAAGTCAATGAACTTCCAACAAAGCAAATCCCCTCTGGGGATAAAACAAAGCCTGGGCCTGCCCTGTTAAATTTTAGATTTTTTGCTTGACATCGATGATGAATATCATTATTTTTCCGTTTTCAAATGCTTATTTTAAATAATTGTTTGAATTTGTCAAGGAATTTTGCTAAGATTAATTGAAAAAATTAATTCACCCGACGTGGAGTAATGAAAAAATGCAACACAAAGACAGTTCCAATCACCCCCGATTAACATGCCTTGAAGCACCTCCCGTCTTTCGGTATCGACGGTTGTGGTCGGCTAAAGCCCGCGCCCGCACCGTTTACCCTCTCTTGCTTGCCCTGCTGATTGGGCTTCTAATAACGTCGGCTTTTCCCGGGAGTGCGTTCGGCGGCCCTCCGGGACTTGGTGCCGGACCGCCGCCCCTGGTGACGATTGTGGCAGTCACAGAGCAGGATGTGAACCCACCGGCGGAGTATGTGGGCCATATAGAGGCCGTCCAGACCGTGGACCTGCGGGCACGTATCCAGGGGTTTCTTGAGCAGGTCAAGTTCAAGGAAGGAAGTGATGTGCGTGCCGGCGATCTGCTCTATGTCATCGAGCAGGCGCCCTACCAGGCCAAGGTTGACGCTGACACGGCCAGTGTGACCCAGGCAACAGCGACCTTCACCAAAGCCCGCCAGTATCTGAAACGGGTCCGGACGGTTCGCTCCGGCGGAGTGTCCGCAGCAGACATCGACGATGCCGTAGCCGAGGAACTTCGGACCAGGGCTGAGCTCGAAGAGGCCAAGGCCAACCTTGTGCGGTCCCGACTTGACCTGGGATACACCACGGTCAAAGCGCCAATCACCGGACGCATCGGGCAGACAGCGTTCACCAAGGGCAACCTGGTGAATCCTGCTTCCGGACCGCTGGCCCGGATCGTTCAGATAGATCCCATCCGTGTTGTTTATTCCATCAGCGAAAACGATCTTGTCGCCATTAAGATGGCCATTAAAGACGCCGCCAGTGGCAAAAAACACCCCATGCTGGCACCGCGAATTAAACTGCCGGGGGCTAAAGTTCTTAAAACCACCGGGCAGATAGATTTCGTGGACAACACCGTGGACCCTGGCACCGGAACCATTGCGGTGTGGGCTCTGTTCGATAACCCGGACGGCACGTTGCTGCCGGGGCAATATGTTACCGTTCTCGTTGCCCGAAGCCAACCCAAAATCATGACAGTGGTGCCCCAATCGGCGATTTTGGAAGACCACGACGGACGTTATGTCCTGGTGGTAAACGACCAGAATCAAGTGGTCATGCGACGGGTCAAAACCGGACCTGTGATCGGCATCAACTGGGCCATCAAATCGGGTCTGGCCGTAAATGAGAGGGTTATCGTGCAGGGAATCCAGAAAGTCCGCCCCGGCCAGATAGTGAAAACCATCACCGAAAATCAACAGCAAGGGAGGTGATGCATGTTTTCACAAATTTTCATCGAACGCCCGCGTCTGGCCATGGTGGTATCCATCATACTCACCCTGGCCGGACTCATTGCGCTGTTCAACATTCCCGTAGCCCAGTATCCCCAGATCACACCGCCGGAGATCCGGGTGACTGCTGTCTATCCAGGGGCCAATGCCAGGGTTGTGGCCGACAACGTGGCTGCGCCCATTGAAAAGGAAGTCAACGGTGTGGACAAGATGCTATACATGTCGTCTTCCTGTTCCAATGACGGACGATACACGCTCTCCGTCACCTTTGAGGTGGGCACGGATCCGGACATCGACCAGGTTAACCTTCAGAACCGGGTGCAACTGGCCACCTCCAAACTGCCCCAGGCGGTTGTCGAACAGGGTATCGATGTACGAAGACGATCCACCGATATATTGGGCGCGGTAGAATTCTTTTCCCCCAAAGGTACCAGGGGCAAGCTTTTTTTGAGCAACTATGTCAGCCGAAATATAAAAGACGCTCTGGTGCGTATCGAAGGCGTCAGTGATGTTTTTATTTTTGGTGAGTTTGAATACAGCATACGCATCTGGATGAACCCGGAGCGCCTCACCGCTTTGGGGCTGACCGCCGATGACGTGATCGCGGCCATCCGCCAGCAAAACATCCAGGCTGCCGTGGGATCCATCGGAACATCGCCTGCCGAAAGCGGCCAGCAGCTTCAGTACACCCTGCGGGCCAAGGGGCGACTTGATAATCGTGTAGATTTTGAAAACATCGTCATACGTAGCAACGATCAAGGTGGTCTGGTGCGGGTTCGCGATGTGGCCCGGGTGGAACTTGGCGCCAAGTCCTACCTCACCCGATCGATTTTCAACGGCCAGGATTCCTTGGCCATAGGCATTTACCGGTCCTCGAACGCCAACGCCCTGGACACCATGAAAGCGGTGCGGGCCGAACTCAAACACCTTGCCCAGCGGCAGCCCAGCGATGTGCAATATGATGTCTTTTACGACACCACCAAATACGTTTCATCAGCCATTCACGAAATCGAACTGACCCTTGTCATTACCTTCCTTCTGGTTCTCTTTGTGAACTTCATCTTCCTTCAGGACTGGCGGGCGACCCTGGTGCCAACGGTGACTATTCCTGTTTCTCTGATTAGTACATTCGCTGTGCTGCTGGCCCTGGGCTACAGCGCCAACACCCTTTCCCTGTTTGCCCTGATCATGGCCATCGGCCTGGTGGTGGACGACGCCATCGTGGTGGTGGAAAACGTTTACCGGGTCATGGATAAAAGAAAATTAAGCGCCAAGCCCGCAACCATCCATGCCATGGGCCAGGTCACCGGTCCGATTATCGCCACCACTTTGGTACTTTTGGCTGTTTTCGTGCCGGTGGGTTTCATGCCCGGTATCACCGGCCAGCTCTATAAACAATTCGCCGTGACCATTTGCACGGCGGTGGTAATTTCGGCCATCAACGCCCTGACCCTGAGCCCGGCCCTGTGCGCTGTGTTGCTCAAAACTCCGAAAATCCCTCAACATGGACCCCTTGCCTGGTTTAACAGAGCGCTTGGCGCTTCACGCAATATGTACGTGACCGGCTCCGCCTGGCTGATCCGCAAGCTGGTGGTGACTTTGTTGATCTTTGTCGGTGTTATCGGTGCCGCCTGGTTTCTGTTCAGCCACAGCCCAACAACTTTCCTGCCCCAGGAAGACCAGGGCGTTATTTTTATCAATACGCAACTGCCCGAGGGTGCTTCACTGGCTCGCACCAACACGGTTATGGAACAGGCCACCCAAGCCTTGCAGGACATTGATGGTGTTGAGAGTGTCCTTGGCGTGAGCGGGTTCAGTCTGCTCAGCGGCACGGCCGAGAATGTGGGATTCGGCATTGTCGTCCTGAAACCATGGGACGAGCGCACCCGTCCGCATCAGCAACTTGGGGCTATCGTGGGACAGGCCCAGGTAAGATTTGCCGCCATCTCCTCTGCCAATATTTTTGCCTTTGCACCGCCGCCCATTTTTGGGCTGGGTACCACCGGCGGCTTTGACTTCCGGCTCCAGGCCCTGGAGGACCAGCCTCCCAGGGAGATCGCCGCGGCAACCCGGGCCATAGTAATCGCCGCCAACCAGAATCCGACCCTGAGACGGGTCTTTTCCACCTACACGGCCAACACGCCCCAGATTTTTGTAAATCTCGACCGCACGCGGGCCGAGACCCTCAAGGTGCCGGTCAGTCGGGTGTTCTCCACCCTTCAGGCCCAACTCGGATCGGTTTACGTTAACGACTTTAACCTCTACGGAAGAGTCTACCAGGTCAAGGTTCAAGCCGATGCGCCCTACCGCAACACCTTAGAGAACATCAATCAATTGTACGTGCGCAGCAACGACGGCAAGATGGTGCCCATGAAAAGTCTGATCACTCTGTCCACGGTCCTGGCACCCCAAATCGTTTACCGTTACGACCAGTTTACCAGTGTACAGATTAACGGCAATGCGGCCCCGGGCTTTTCCTCGGGAGAGGCCATGACAACCATGGAACGGCTGGCGTCCAAGACCCTCCCCCCCGGCTACGCCTTCGACTGGTCGTCCATGTCCTTTCAGGAACGCAAAGCCGGAGGCAAGGTATTGCTACTGTTTGCTCTGGCCCTGCTTTTTGGTTATCTATTTCTGGTGGGACAGTATGAGAGCTGGAATATCCCCCTGTCCATCATCTTATCAATTCCGGTATCCAGCTTGGGAGCGATGACCGGTTTGTGGATTGCAGGGATTAACCTCAGTATCTACGCCCAGATCGGCTTGGTCCTGCTGGTAGGGTTGGCCGCCAAGAACGCCATTTTGATTGTGGAGTTTGCCAAAGACCGCCAAGAACAGGGGCTGTCCGTGGAGAAGGCCGCGCTGGATGGGGCCAAAATACGCTTCCGTCCGGTGTTGATGACCGCCTTTACTTTTATCCTGGGCGTGGCGCCTTTGGTGATCGCCACCGGCGCCGGCGCCAATGCCCGCCGGGCCATCGGCACCACGGTCTTTTCCGGCATGCTGGCAGCGACAGCATTTGGAATCTTTCTGATTCCGGCTCTCTACTATGCCTTTCAAACAGGGCGCGAAAAGGGCCATGCCTGGCGGGCGCGTCGGCGGACAAAGGTGGAATCATAAGGGTAAAAAACTTATGAACCGTTCAATTATAAATTTATCGCAAAGCGAGATAAGTATGAGATCCATAACGTTCAAAGGACATCATTATAAACAGGCAGCCCTGTGGGTGCGATGCCCCCTGAACGGCCTGCTGGCTGTAATCACCGTCCTGGTCTTCGCCGGATGTGCGGCGGTAGGGCCGGACTATGCCCTGGTGGAGCCCGACGCACTGGATGAATGGCACACCCAACTCCAGGGCGGCCTGACCGCCGGTTCCCTGGAGCCCGAAACTTTGGCCTACTGGTGGAACACGCTGAACGACGCAGAACTCGACAGCCTTGTAGCACGTGCTGTTAAAGGCAATCTTGATCTGAAAAACGCCCGAGCCAGAGTCCGTGAGGCCCGGGCTTTGCGGGGCATTAGCAAGGCAAATCTATTTCCGACCCTGGATGCTTCGGCTTTAGCTTCAAAACGGCGCAGCAGCGAAAACAGCGGCACGGGAAGGGAAAGCAAACTTTATACGGCCGGTTTTGACGCGGGCTGGGAACTGGACGTTTTCGGCGGAGTGCGCCGGTCGGTGGAAGCGGCACAGGCAAGCCTCGAAGCTACGCAGGAGGACCTGTACAACGTTCTGGTGAGTCTGTTGGCCGAAGTGGCCCTGAACTATGTGGAGGTACGGACCTTCCAGGCCCGTTTGGCGGTGACCGTGGCCAATATCAAAACTCAGCAGGAAACTTATGACTTGAATCGATCGCGGTACCAGGCAGGGATCATCGACGAGTTACCCGTGCAACAATCTTTGCGCATCCTGGAAACTTCCCGTTCCCAGATACCGGCCCTGAAGACGGGACTGGAGGCAGCCAAAAATCGTCTAGCAGTCCTGCTGGGGGAGCAGCCTGGAAAACTTCATCGGGAACTAGCTGTGAAACGACCCATTCCGGAACTACCGAAAACAGTGGTTATCGGGATTCCGGCCGAGACTCTACGCCACCGGCCCGATATCCGCAGAGCCGAACGCAACCTTGCGACCCAGACAGCCCGCATCGGCGTGGCTACGGCGGATCTCTATCCCAAATTTAGGTTATTTGGCACTATTGGACTTGAGTCCCTTTCCAGCGGAGATTTCTTAGAATGGGCCAGTCGAACCTGGAGCATCGGGCCCGGCGTCTCCTGGAATATCTTTCATGGGGGTGCCATCCGGCAGAATATCGAAGTTCAAACCGCCCGTCAGGAGCAGGCCCTGATCCAATATGAAGCGGCTGTGCTCAGGGCCCAGGAAGAGGTGGAAAATGTCCTTGTGTCCTATGCCAAAGAGCAGACCCGACGGGAATCCCTCGCTAAAGCTGCGACCGCAGCCCAGCGAGCCGCTATAGTGGCCCAAGACCAGTACCAGGCCGGTCTGGTGGATTTTAATAATGTCCTGGACGCTCAACGATCGCTCCTCATCTTACAGGATCAACTGGATCAGAGCAATGGAGCCGTGATCACCAACCTGGTGCGTCTCTATAAGGCCCTCGGTGGTGGATGGAAATCTTTTGAAGTGAACCCAGATAAACCGAAGAATGTGACAAACCGGAAACAGGAGGCAAAACAGTAGGGTTGTCCGAACTGCCCTATACAATTTCAGGTCTATGCAAAATAAAGGATTTTGAAAGAAGCCTTCATGAAAGGAGGTTCAAAATGATAAAAATGACACCGCTTGACGGCGATTAT
>JAYEFV010000240.1:0-3315 GCA_034658755.1 Thermodesulfobacteriota bacterium
ATAATCTCTATCAAGTGAATATAAGAGATGAATTAAAAAAAATACTCGATTTTGATAAACCCATTCTTTTTTGCAATGATGCAGAAGCCGCTATTCTTGGTGAGGCAAATTATGGCGCGGGTAAAGACTTCGACCGCGTTATTGGCATTACTCTTGGAACGGGGCTGGGTGCCGCCTTTATTGTCAATGGGGTTTCTGTCCATGACGGACAAGGGATACCTTCAAACGCAGAATTATTTCCTTTCAAATTTAATGGGAAACGTGCTGATGACCTCTTTTCGACAAGAGGATTAATTGAACGCTTTCATAAAAGAGGTTTTTACTACTCAAATGTGTCAGAAGCTATGGAAGATATTAAACAAGGTAATACCTCTCTTATTTCAGTGTTTCAAAAATTTGGAGAAGATTTAGGCAAATTTCTTCGCTTAATACCCCGACCCATGAAATGGTGCAATCAGAGAAAATGAATAACCCTGCTGCAAAATATCGGAATTTTAAAACTGAGCTTGACAAAGGGTTCCTTAGGCATCAATATCATAGAAAAGTTTTGAAGATTGCCCTTGACCTTGACCAATTCACTGACCGTCGATAAACAAATTTCTATCATTTTAATCATTTATTCTTCCTACACTAGGGGATATTGATGAACACTCGTCACAGATCAAGAAGAGGTTCGCTTGCTGTCCACCCTTCAATGTCGCCAATCCGACGAAGCTTTGTACTCTGGGTCATTTTAAGTGGTGGTTTGATCGCGTTATCTGGCTGCGCCCCGAAGCCACTGATCCAGAATTCTGCCGACACGCCGCCGATGATCCTGGTACCCGCGTCCACGGCCGGTGTCGTTGATGGCCGCGCCCGCTTCCGGGAAATATATTGCGCGATCACAAACAAACGGGGCAAAGAGTTGCCAGATTATCGACCTTGTGAAGAAGCGCTGGTCAGATTAGAGAAGGAAGGACAGCCCACGGGCAGTCCGGTGGACCTAGGCCACAGCAACTCTCCACTTAGGGTAGTGGTGGTCTATGGGCTCGGGTGGGGATGTGTCAAAAACTTCGTTGACCCTCAAATGACCATGGCAACTCACCTCTCCCAGTTTGGTCACGAGGTTACCCTCATAGACGTCGAAGCCCTTTCCAGTAGCGCTCGAAATGCAAGTCTTATACGAGAGGCCGTCATGGCGATGCCCGAGGAAGGCAAACGCCTGTTGCTCTTGGGTTACTCAAAGGGCGCCCCGGACATCCTTGAGGCAGTCACCACCTTTCCGGATTTGCAGCAAAGAGTCGCAGCGGTGGTGAGTGTCGCCGGTACAGTCGGCGGATCTCCGCTGGCTAACGATGCGACTCAGTCAATGCTGAACTTGTTACAATATTTTCCAGATGCCGAGTGTGACCCCGGTGATGAGGGTGCGCTTGAAAGTCTCAAGCCAGAAGTGCGTAAACGGTGGCTGGCCAGCCACTCATTGCCTGAGTCAATTCGTTATTACTCAATCATCACCTATCCCAATACGGAGCAGGTCTCTTCAATATTGAAGTCCACTTACAATAAGTTGAGCCAAGTTGATTCCCGCAACGACAGCCAGGTGATCTTTTATGATCAGGTGATTCCCGGGAGCGTGCTATTGGGTTACTTGAACGCGGACCACTGGGCCGTGGCCTTCTCGATCAACATGAGTCATCCTTTCATCAGCTCGACCTTTTTAGACAAAAACGCATTCCCGAGGGAGGTATTGTTAGAGGCTATAGTCAGGTACGCCGAAGAGGACTTAAATAGTATTCAGCAAATAAGATCTGAAGTGAAATAGACGGTTTTGCCGCCGATTCGTAGCGCTCCCTCGCCATATTCACCTCCGATCCCAATACCTGCCTTAAAAACACTGGGAAATACCAGGACACCTTTGGCTGATTTTAAAAACTCCTTGCCGTCTTTAACATGTTTATTAAAGTTTTCCAGGACAACATAATAGGGGTCGGGTAGAAATACGGCGCGCTCAGCTTTAGGTGGAGAGTTTCCATCATACACCCTTTCGGCTTGTGCAGTGGATTCCTAATTCCGCCATGACTAACGTTTCTCTCCAATCCGTAGGTCCTCCGAGCCGGAGGCCGCAAGCCCCCCTCTAATCCCGGACAGTCGGATTTCCCACAAATATCCCGTACAGCGGCTTCAGTACGGGCCAACCTTTCGGAGCTGCAGGCATTCCTTTATGTTCAGGCCTCTAACTTTGCTCGTCACGCTGACCGCTCCCACCAAACATCCTGTTCAGCAGCAGTGACTTTTACTTCCGAACACCCCACGGTTTGTTACCTCCCCGTGTCCCGGATATGCTAGCCGTCCGAACCGGGCAATTGACGGCAGGGGACTTTCACCCCATAAAACCTACAGCCTTGTCGGCTGTCCCCATAGCCCGGTTGGTTACCTGCCCCGGGATGTGGCATCACTACGTATCCGACACAAGCAACTTATACGGCTGGACTTTCACCATCTGGATTGCAGCCTTGTCGGCTGCTCCGACGTTCGTGCAGAAAGTGCTTGACGTTTAATATTCAATATGAAAGTCACAGGTTCCCTTTCAGAAACAAAGATTGGTCGAGCTCATCGTCTGAAAATGTCCATTCTGGCGAGCACAGGTCGATTCTGGCGGGCTTTCTTTTGAAACCCAAAGGTATGGTTTTTAAAGTGTCCAAATTAAATTTTAAGAAAAACTTTGTGACCGGCGCTCTGAAAAGCACTTTCCGGAATCAATAGTAAAATAGTAATAGTGTAATATGACTACTGAATACTATTAAAGGAGTGTGCACTCCTTCACCATTCAAGAATCATGCATGTGTTTTGGAATTTAACGATTTTTCAGTATAATACATATAATCTAATACTTTTTAATAGATCTACACCCTGAAGAACAATTAAAGATAATCCTTAGCATACCTGTTATTTTTTAAAAACAAAGATCAAAAGGAGTTTGATGTTTTAAATATTCTGATACGTTTTTTCGTGGTACAGAAATGTTTCATGCATATCCTTTGTGAGACACATGTTTGATTCAGTTTCGTCTTTTTTTAAATAAATAACAACTAGTTATACAATGGAACTATATTGGCATGGGTATTGCTTATAAAATTGTTTGCAATTTTGATCAATCGGCCATCTGATCTGTGTTTGGGCAGTATCAGAAAAGCAAGAAAGGTTTCTTAGTAACTTCTCAATAAGTTCCGGTAGTAGACAAAAAATACTACCATTACCTTTTGCAAGTTGTTTAAGGCATGTTAAAGTATTTCTATCGGGAGGGAAAGAGAAAAATATTATCCTGGGTTCAAAACT
>JAYEFV010000241.1:0-3298 GCA_034658755.1 Thermodesulfobacteriota bacterium
ATGATCAAGCTTTGCTCAAACACCATATTGAACGGTACGATACCTTTGATGAAATTGCGTTGGTTTGGGTGAAGGCACCGAGATTGGCCGCAGCATCCAAGAAAGAGTTTATCTACATGTACTACGGCAACAAAGACGCCATGGGCGGCCAGGCGCCCAGGGAAACCTATGATGCGGCACAAGTGGTGGTGTACCATCTGGGTGAACTTGAAGGGGCGCCACAAGACCAGACAGCCAATGAAAACCATGCGTCAACTTTTTCGGGCGGACAAGGATTGCCGTCTGTGATCGGGAACGGCATCTCATTGAACGGGGCGGGTGACAAGGTGGTTATCACGGCGTCTCCGACGCTCGATTTTAAAAATGGATTCACCTTTAGTGCTTGGATTCGGATGGTAGGTTCCCAGACCGATGCCTATCTGTTGGCCAGAGAAGAAGGAGACGAACACATCATCGTCGGCATCGACGGAACAAAACTGTACTGTGATTTATCGTATGAATCCGGAGAGACGGTTACTACGGAAAAGCTGGTCGATATCTCTTTAAACACCTGGCATCAGATTGTTGTTTCCGCTGCGCCGAACCGGCGGTTGTCCGTATATCTGGACGGATTAGAGCTGTACTTTTTGGATTTGAAAAATGGATTGCCGGAATTAAATTCGGATATTGTTATTGGTGACTCAGTATCCGGTGAGCATGCTCTAATAGCGGAACTGGATGAAGTGATCCTGTCGAATACCGCCAGGTCGATCGGCTGGGTCAAAGCGATTTATGCTTCAGAAGGATCTGAAGGACGGTTGTGTGTATTCGATGTAGAAATGGTCGGAGGCGGAGGCGGTCTCCCCATTTTCTATCTGGGAACCATTTTTAAGAACATCACTTTGGATGGTTGGATGATTATTGGATTACTGGTTCTTCTGGGTGTGTTCAGTTGGATTGTAATTTTAAGCAAATCGTTGTTTCTTATTCAAATCCAGAGAGATGACAAAGATTTTCAAAAAGCGTTCACGAGCGTGACGGACTGGAAAGCACTGGACGCCAAATCAGAGGAATTCGGTAGTTCAACATTGTTTCATGTTTATAAAGCCGGACTTGATGCTCTTCACACATGCTTCGACAAACCGGCGATGGTCCATTCCGTAGAAACCGTGTCCGGTAATCCAGCACCGAAAACCAAAAAACTGCTGAACAAAAAAGGGATGAATGTATTTAAATCATCTCTTGAAAAGGGCTTTATCGAGGAAAGCAAACGATTCAATGCCTGGCTTCTCATTTTGACCCTGGCCATCTCCGGGGGACCGTTTCTGGGGCTGCTGGGGACTGTCTGGGGGGTTATGAACACGTTCGCGGCCATGGCCGAAGCCGGCGAAGCCAACATTATGGCCATTGCACCGGGCGTGGCTTCAGCACTTTCCACCACCGTATTCGGCCTGATCGTCGCGATTCCCGCATTGTTCGGGTATAATTTTTTAACCAGTAAAATCAAGAATATGGCAGCGGATTTATCGATATTTATCGATCAGTACACTCTTAAAGTAGAAGAGAGCCACGGAGCCGATGAATGAGAAGATATCTTTTTGAAATGAAAGGTTTTGATGAGATCAACGTAACGCCGCTTTTGGATCTGGCATGGACGTTGCTGGTGGTGTTCATCATTGCCGTTACGGCTTCGGTTCAGGGAATAAAAGTAAATCTGCCAAAAGCCAGCAATACCCCGAGTCTGGTGAAACCCAAAACCAAAGCCATTACATTGCATGCAAACGGACAGGTCTACCTCGATGCATATCCGGTGACCATGCAGGAGTTGGAAACCCGTTTGCGTCAGTTTAAAGCGGTTGATCCCAATTTTCCGGTGGTGATCAAGGGTGATGCAAAAATTTTCTACGAGAGAGTTATCGAGATTCTGGGTTTATTGCAGGAATTGGAGATTACCCAACTGGGATTGGTGACCCAAAAATTTGTGAAATAAGTACGGTTATATGAGAACGTTTGGAAGAAAAAAGAGATCTCCCAAAACCATGATATGGATCGTCTCGGCGGCCGTTGCGTTCTGTTTTGCTGGGGCCGGTGTGTTCATTATTAAGCTGCTTCTGTCGGACGACAGCCAGAAGCGTAAACGGCAGGTTCAAATGGTGGCGCTTTTAAAGCCGCCGCCGCCAAAGATAAAAGAGAAGCCGCCCGAGCCCGAAATAAAAAAGAAAGAGGAGATCATTGAACCCGAGCCCGAAGAGACCCCGCCTGAAGATATGGAAGATACGGGAGAGGAAGACATGCCGGAAGGGGATGAACTGGGACTGGATGCGGAAGGATCCTCGGGATCCGACAATTTCGGACTAAAGGGAAAAAAAGGAGGTCGCGCCCTTATCGGAGGGGGTCTCAGTGAGAAATCGTTGATCAGGAAGTATTCATGGTACATACGGCTTATCCAGGATGAGATCCGGAAAACGGTCAAAACGTATCTTGAACAAAACGGTGGCATTCCCGAGGGAAATCTCAAAACCCTGGTAAAAATCATTCTGGACGAAACCGGGAACATCGTGGATTTTTCTATTTTTGGATCGTCCGGAAATCACCGGATGGACAATGCGGTGAAAGAAGCACTGAAGATGGCGCGGGTGAATGATCCGCCCCCCAAAAGAATGCCGAAAGTCATAGAGCTGAAGATTACATCCAAAGGATAGGCACAAGCGATTGGCGATTGATGATTTTTGATTGACGATTGTCGGAAGGAACTTTTTCAGGAAAAATTTAAATTTATCTGAAGCGATCAATTTTCAAGAAGCTAAACTCTTATGAGCTGTTAAGTTTAACCTGAACCGGAGTTGAGAAATGACGAAACAAATGATTCACAGGGTCCTATTGATGTTTTTCTTCTTTTTGTTATACACCGGGTTTGGTTACTGTGAGCATATAAATCAATCCATTTTAAAATCCGTGAAAACTGAGGAACATGACAATTTTACCAGAATTGTGTTTGAATTTCAAAATACCGTTCAACTCAAGAACCCTAAAATAAAAGATAAGGGGAAATTTTCCGTGCTGTTTTTGGAAAGTTCCACAGACCTTCCCCCCTCGACGGTATATGAGACAGATTCGTTAAAGAAGGTTCAATCCGTTGAATTCATCAAGAATAAGTCGAATCTAACCGCAGATGTAACGCTAACGTTCCCCTATTTTATGCTCAAGGTCTTTTCTCTTTCTGATCCTGTCTGCGTTGTTGTGGATGCTTACCAGTTGACCGCTTCAACGAAAGATTCAGTGTCCAATACATCTTTAAATGAAGGCGTTTCTTCTTGGG
>JAYEFV010000242.1:0-12726 GCA_034658755.1 Thermodesulfobacteriota bacterium
CATTGTAAACATCATTGGTCACAATTACACATGGTCTGATTTTTCCGGTTTCTGAACCCAGTGTAGGATCAAGATTGACGTCAATAATCATACCTCTTTTCAACGTTGTCATTCCGGCCATCCAGTTACTGATGTTTGGGTTAATTCTTTTAGATCATCATCTTCGTAATAAATTTCAGAATATAAGTCGGCAGATTTTCTTAGACTTTCAAGTTCCATTTCTTTCTTAAAATGGTCTATGGCCGCCCGAACCATAGAGCTTTTATCTTTGAACCCATAAGCTTTAAAATTGCTCAAAAATTGAGCTTGTGTTTCTTTAACGCTAAATTTTGCCTGTAGCATACGACCTCCTTTCTGGCACTCATATTGGCACTTAAATTACAGACCTATTATAGGTGCTAAGGAATAAAAAATCAATGGAAAAATCTTTATTTGGCTGAAAGAGACTAACAATTTAATTCACCAAAAAAATTCTCTGATTTTTAATATGGGTTGATATTGCAGGAAATAGTTTGTAGATGTTTGAGCAACTGGAACCAAGAAATATTTGCCACCAAGGCACAAAGACACGAAGGATTTTATTTTGTTATTCTTTCCCTCCGGGGCAGAGCCCCTCTGGGGCGGCGCCTTAGTGTCTTGGTGCCTTTGCGGCGAAAAGAAAAAAGTTTTTCCACAAAAAGCACAAAATTCACAACTAAGCGCCTAACTTTTTAAAAGCTAATGAAAAGATTATACAATCGATCCTATTTTTTTGATCATGGAATTCATTTTGAATGCCAGCGGTGCGGGGCATGCTGTACCGGGGATCCAGGGACCATATATATTGGAAAACAGGAACTTACTCGTATCGCCGAATACCTTTCTCTTAAGATTCCCTTTTTCATCGAAAAGTATCTATATTCGACAAATGCAGGATACAGTATCAGAGAGCATGCAGATGGACGTTGTTTTTTTTATGAAAACCGGTGCACAATCTATCCGGTTCGTCCAAACCAATGCAAAACATTCCCTTTCTGGTTTGAGAATATACGTTCTGACAAAAAATGGAAACGTACATCCAAAGAATGTCCGGGTATTGGATGCGGCTCTCTATATTCCAAAGAACAGATTATAGAAATCGTTCAATCCAACATGAATGATGTTATAAAAAGTCACTTAACCAACAATTATGCTTTGCATGAGCAAAAATACTTGTCTTGAATAATAGTTCCGTTACCCGGTTTGGAGTCAATCAGCACCCCTAAAAAGAGTGGCTTGATGGTGACCCTCAATAAAGGATTCCTTAACAATTCCAAGCCGTTTCACAATTGTTAAGGTCCTTGACGACAAGGGTGATGATGCATATATAAAAAACATGGGTTAAACATGACTCATCGATCCCTTAATCGCTAATTAGTGCCCATCCATAAATCTATATTGGGCACAAATTAAGTTTCCAATGCAGAAATGAGCAATTTTTCGCAAGGTCAAGGAAATCAAGGAATTACGGGGAGGCGTACAAGTGGTACGCCGCACAAGTGATTCCGCAGATTGACCCCAGAGAAATAGGCTCTGCATTTCACAGGGCAGGCGCAGAGATTACGGAAAAGGGCCATTTCTGGATGGAAACTGATTACGGAGGATAGG
Organism: Thermodesulfobacteriota bacterium; assembly: GCA_034658755.1. Lineage (GTDB taxonomy): Bacteria > Desulfobacterota > Desulfobacteria > Desulfobacterales > UBA11574 > S5133MH16. The sequence continues at coordinate 1,627 of JAYEFV010000242.1, forward strand.
TATTGATAATGATTAAAACACAAAAATCGTGGAATCGTACACCCGCCTCGGATTTGGTTTTATTTGTGTTGATCTTTGCCTTGTCTGCGTGCGCAGAAAATTACGGCCGCATTCAAAAGAATGGTCAAGTTAACCAAATATTCACAACCTATCAGGTGTTGGACGATCATAGATATTATATCAGTGGTCCGAAAAGCCGGCCGGAGGTCATTTTGGGAGTTCACCAAGACTACACCCTGGAAACCACCCAGTGGACCCAGGTATCGCTCACAGAAGAACAGTTGAAAGAATGGGTGGATTGGCTGTACTCCCATTTCCACGACCTCACGCACTATTATCCTTACGGGTCTGTAATACTGGATCCATCCGGCAAACAGGTGGGGATATGGTATTCCATTTGGGATTACACGCCGGTTATTTTCAAAGGAGATAATGTTGTCCAGATTTATGCGCCTATCATGCCGGATCCTTTCGGTGCCGGAGGGGGTGATAATTATAGGGATAATGATGAATAGATGATAGATGATCAAGGAAGGTAAAACAAATGAAAGTAGTAGCCTTTAATGGAAGTGCAAGAAAAAATGGATACTCCCGCAACTTCTCAATAAGTTCCGGTGTATTAAATGATCATATTGACACGGCTCCATAATTTCTTATATTTAATCTGTTCAAATGTGATTTTTGCTTTAATTTCAGATATCTTTTTAATTTCTCAACAAACAGGATATCGACACTTATTATGAAAACTTCCAAATGGGGAAACTCTGTTCTTACCGGAATTTTATTGCTTGTGCTTTGTGTAAGCCTATATGCCGCCACTCGACAAAGAATTGAATCCGCACTTGAATCGGCACGAAAAGAGTTGCGCATCAGTATCTCTACCGAGGACCGAATTGCTTCAGAGCTGGTAAAACTTAAAAAATCCGGGGATGCGTCGTCGGATATCGTTGAAGATTATGAACTTTACTTGATCCGGGTTCAGGCCATGGTTGCTGAAAACCGTAAGGTTGTTGCGAAAATGGAGGTGCTCAATGCCAGGTATGATATCCGAAAAGCACAGGATGGGTCAGCATATAGTGATGATACGGAAGCTATGATGAACCTTGCAATCCCCGAGGAACAGGTGGTTGATGAAGTGGTCGCGCTGGATCGCCAACTGGACAGCTCTTTGGCCGAATTTGACGAGATGCTGCTCAAGGAATTGGATTTGATCCATGCGAAATCGTCGGAACGAATGCGGGATCTGGCCGAGGAAGCGGCGGCTGTGGCGAAACGCTTGCGTGACCAGGGCATCGAAATAAATACTGATTTTGAGGAAGACACCTCCGAAACCGGAAAAGAAAATAAATCTAAAGAAGGCAAGGATGATACCGAATTGACCGCCCGGGACAAATTCCGGGAAGGTGTTGAAGGTTCCAGGAGCCATCCCAGAAATCGCTACGACTCCAAAGATGATGACATCGTGGCCAGACAGCTTCGCGAAGCGGCGGAAGGGGAAACCGATCCCGAACTCAGGAAAAAGCTCTGGAAGGAATATGAACAATATAAAAAAAATAAAAGCAAATAAAATAATTAATCGTGGACAACTGTACCGGCATTTCTACAAACACAATTGAAAATATAAAATTTTTGAATTGGGACAACGCCCCTAACTTGGGTGCTTAGATGAAATTTAGTCTTTATCATAACTTCTTATTAATGGGTTTTATTTTAGTTTTATCCACCGGCTGTGCCACCTATTATGCTCAGAAAGTCGGCCCCACTCCCATAATCAAAGCCCAGGAAGAAATCCTCGAAGACCAATTGCTTGATGTGGGCATTCAAGTCTTTGAGTCCGACAAAATTACGGAGGAACAAGCCAAAGATGAACATACCAGCCCGGAAGTTAGAAAAGCGGAAAACCATTTCATACCGTATCATTTGAAAAATACCCTGCAGCAGAGCAGTTACTGGGGTGCTGTACGTGTACTTCCCACCGAAACGGAAAGTATCGATGTTCTGGTTAACGGTAAAACCCTTGAGTCAAACGGAGAAAATTTGGTACTTCAAATAGACGTGGTCGATGCCACCGGGAAAAGCTGGTTCAGTAAAAAATATGAATCCCAAGCCACATCCGAATTTTATTCCGGCAATCAAATGGGAGAAAAAGATGCTTATCAGGATCTATACAATGCGATCAGCAATGACATGGCCGCTTATCTTATGAAGTTACTCCCTAAAGAGATCAAAAAAATTCGTGTCGTATCGAAATTAAAATTTGCAGAGGAATTTGCCCCATCCGTCTACAATGGATATCTGGCGAAAGATAAAAAAAACATCATCACCGTCAATCGCCTGCCCGCCGATGAAGATCCCATTATGATCCGGCTGCTTAAAATACGGGAGCGGGAAAACATGTATGTGGACACCTTAAACGGGTATTATGAGGAATATTATACAGAGATGTGGTCCTCTTATGAGAATTGGCGCAAGCTCAATTATGAAGAAATTAATGCGATCAAAAAAATCAAGCGAGATGCCACGTTGCGCAAACTGGCGGGTGCGTTGCTGGTGGCAGGTGCTATTGCGCTGGGCGCAGGGGATGTCAACAATACCGGAACGCTTCAGATGGGCATGATCCTGGTAGGCGGTCAGGTAATCGTCCAGGGGTTTAATATTACCAAGGAAGCTGAAATCCACTCAGCAGCAATCAAGGAACTCAGTGAATCTTTTGGAAGCGAGATGCGGCCTGTTGTCATGGATTTCGAAGGTCAGCAGTATGAGCTGACCGGATCGGCAGAGGAACAATTTAAACGCTGGCGCGAATTGCTGGAACAGATATATATCTTAGAAACCGGCTTTGATCCGGATGTCTCTTCGGAAACCGTGGAAGAGATAAAAACTGAAAACTCTGAATAAAATCGAGTATCAAAACAAGTTAAATAGGACGCCCCAGTACGATCTCCCGGACCTACCCCAGTACCATCTTCCGGAGCTACGGGGCATAGCGGGGCAGGCAGATTTTCGCAGATATACACAGATAATATTGTTATTTTGCAATTTAAGAATCTTGTTAATCGGTGTCCATCTGTGTCCATCTGTGTCCAAAAAAGGAAATTCCGAGACGTTTAATTATGCTGTCTGAAAAATCGACTCCATCTCCTCAAAATCAACAGGATTCAGATCACAACGTGGAAATAATCACGCCGCTTAAGGTGCGCAGTCACAACAGTCAACCGGATTCATCCCGTCCATTTCGGTTAACTGTGATGCCCATTTTACTCTTGCTCATAGGTCTGGCGATAATGGCAGCAGGCGGCTTTATTTTCATCCGTCATTTATCGAAACATCCGGTAAATCTGACTCAAGAAACCGATCAGACCGCGCCATCGGAAGTCGACGTCCAAAAGAAACAGGTCCCGGATGCCACTCGGACGACCAAATTACATACCGACACTGTGACACCGTCGGCACCCGTAACTCTCGACCAACAACAGACCATGGAACCGCAACAAAAGATTAATCCTGCAAAACGGGCGCTTGAAAAACAAAAGGCGGAAAAGGCACTGGCAGAGTTTTTAAAACTGAAAAAAGGGATCGAACCCTTCAGTGATCCGGCCCAACGAAATCTGGAACGGGCTGAGAAGCTTGATGCGGTGAACCGTCTGGTAGAATCGGGCAAAACCCATGAGAAAAATGACCGATTTGCTTTTGCCCACACCGATTATCAGGAAGCCCTGAAGTTGGACCCTGAATCCAAAGAGGCTCAAAAGGCCGTAAACCGAATGAAAGAACGGATCGTCGGCCAACAGTTTCAGAAACTCATGTCAAATGGATTGACGGCATATCACGACGGCCGTTATCAATCTGCCAGGACCCAGCTTCTAAGGGCAAAATCGTTCCGGCCCGATTCACGCGAAGTACGGAATGCACTACTACAGGTTGATGAGGCAATCCGGTTGGATAAAATTGAAAAAATGCGACGGAAAGCAATGACTGCCGAGCAGGCTGAAGATTGGGAGAAGGCCCTTAGGTCTTATCTGGCGGTTCTTAGAATTGACCCCAACATAAGCTTTGCCGTTCAAGGTAAAGAACGCGCTCTGAAACAAATTCGGATCGGCAAGCGGATTACGTTTTTTCTTCAAAAACCCGACGTGATGGAATCGAACCGGCAGCTTCAAAATGCGGTACTTGTGATTCAGGAAGCCGAAAAATTGCAACATAGCGGGCCGCGACTCAGCGTCCAGTTGAATGAACTAAAAGCTTTAGTGGATGCCGCTCGGACGCCCGTTAAGGTGATGATCGAGTCCGATAATCTCACGGAAGTTGCCGTTTATAAAGTCGGCAAACTTGGGCGATTTACCACTCGCAAGTTATCGCTGAGACCCGGTAGTTACACAGTGGTCGGTTCACGTGATGGGTACAAAGATGTCCGGCAGAAAATCATCGTGAAACCCAGCCAGAAAGCACTGCGCGTAACGGTTATATGCAGAAATAAGGTGTGACCTCAAAACTGGTCAAGTAAAAAATCTTGACCCAAAGGACCAGGCTTTGGTTTGCCCCTGAAAAGGGCTGTTTTAGTTAAAGCCGTTCAAGTTAAAAGTGTCTAAAGTGATCTAAAGTGCCTAAAGTTATGGTGTCGCTTCGCTCCGTTGATTTTATATAATTGACAGAATTCCTTAACTTTAGTTCACTTCAAACTCTTGCAGCGATTCTCCAGGCAGAGCCGGAGAACTCTGACCTGGCGCAAAGAAGCAGGTTTTCAAAGTAAAAACAAGAATGGAATCAAAACCGATAAAAATCGAGCCCATCTCCTTTCGTTCCGGGCGTCCTTCCCCAAGAGTAAAGCCGTTTAACATCTTAAAATGGTTTGCCGGCGTTTTTTTGGGAGTTGTTTTGATCTTACTGGGAGTGTCGGCATGGTTTGTCTTTACGACCCGCCAGGTCGTGATAACAATAGCGCCTGTTCCTGAAACCATAGCGTTTTCCGGAAGCATCCCTACGCCCAAAATCGGCGATTATTATCTGATGTTATCCGGAGAATACACGTTTACGGCTTTAAAGGAGTGCTTTTTCCCCCTTGAGCATACGTTTCGGGTCAGTGATGAAAAACGGCAGAATTTACATCTGAAGATGAAAAAACTTCCCGGTCGGCTTATGATCCAAGCCCATCAATCGGGCGTGACCCAAAGCAACATTGTCGGTGCGCGGGTGTATATCGACGGTCATGAGGTCGGAAAAACCCCCATAGAAAGTCTTGAAATAAAGCCGGGTCCGGCGAAACTTGAAATTCATGCCTCGAATTACCAGGACTTACAGACGGATATCAAGGTGCACGGGTGCGGAAAATTTCAGGAGTTTAATATGGCGCTGCTTCCGGGATGGTCGGATGTTACCGTCAGTTCCGTGCCTCAGGGCGCTACCTTAAAGATTGATGGGAAATCGTTCGGAAATACCCCTTCACGCATTCAGCTTGCGGCCGGCACTTACCTGCTTGAAATCAGTGCCGATCTCTATAAAACCTGGGAACACCGCCTGGTCGTGAAACCGAATGAACCTCAGGAAATAAAGGATATACGACTCCAGCCGGCTGACGGCAAATTGGCAATCAAAACAAAACCAGCCGGGGCAAATGTGATGATTGGCAGGACGTTCATCGGTCAAACGCCGCTGGTGATTGATCTTTCTCCGAATCAAGATCACATCGTTCAAATTTCTAAGGCCGGTTATGAAAAAGCAACCCGTAACGTACACGTTTCATCGGCCATTTCAACACGGCTTAACGTAAATTTAAAACCCAGGGAAGGCATAATACGCCTGTTGTTGGAACCGGCAAACACGGAACTTCTGGTGAACGGCAAATCATGGGGCTCTGCCCCGAAGCAATTGCGTCTGATTGCAGTGGAACACACACTGGAATTCAAAAAAAAAGGGTTTCGCTCGTATCGTACCCGTATCACACCCCGGCCCGGGTTCCCACAGCAATTGAAAATAACCCTGAAAAAAGAGCGTACGCCCAAAGAAGCGACACCGACGATGATCACAACCCAAACCGGTTACCGGCTGAAGTTAATTCGGCCCAAGACGTATATCATGGGATCTTCACGCAGAGAACAGGGACGCAAATCCAATGAGACCCTGAGGAAGGTCAAACTGACACGGCCGTTTTACATGGGGCTTCAAGAAGTGACGAACAAAGAGTTTAAGGAATTTATGGCCCGGCACAAATCAGGAACTTTTAAATCCAAACATCTGAACGGCGCCGATCAGCCCGTGGTTCGCGTAACCTGGGAACAGGCAGCTCTGTTCTGCAATTGGCTCAGCGCCAAGCAGTCACTACCACCTGCCTATATTAAAAAAGGGGAAGAAGTGGTTGCAGCAGAGCCGCTAAATATCGGTTACCGACTGCCTACCGAAGCCGAATGGGAATACTGTGCCCGGTTTACCAACACCCAGACATCCTTGAAATATCCATGGGGTCATAAATTTCCCCCAAAGCAATTATCGGGGAATTATTCCGATCAATCCGCAAAAGACTTGCTCCCGAACGTTCTTGAAGGGTACAATGATCAATATGCGGCAACGGCCCCTCCGGCCAAATTTAAATCCAATGGGCTGGGCCTGTATGATATGGGGGGAAATGTGGCTGAATGGTGTCACGACTATTATTCGATTTACAGCTATGCACCCGAAAAGATGTATGTGGACCCGGTCGGGCCGGAGCACGGCAAACACCATGTGATTCGGGGTTCCAGCTGGAAGCACGGAAGCATCGGCACTCTAAGGCTGGCATATCGCAGTTACGGCGATGATAAACGGAAGGATGTGGGTTTTCGGGTTTGCAGGTATTTAAACCTAAAGTAAAGATGACCAACTTGTATATCATAATTATTGTTTGTTTGGGGGTATGCGTTCCCAAAATGACCTGTGCCGAAACCGAGCAGGCAAGATCCTTGAATTGTTTAAACGGACCGCTCGTACAAAATGTAGAATCAACTCAGCATGCGGGAATACATTTTGCACAAAATGATCCAAAGAAAACATCGGACACCGTTACTGCCGATGATCTCTCAAAAGCCGAGGAAAAAACAACCCAATCGGAAACCATAACAAAAGATAAAAATGCCCCAAAAAACACAAAACAGATGAAGCCGTTCGTCCCTTCAGAAACAATTCCGGCGGATCAGGGGGTGGATTTCCCATACGATATTTGACTGGCATAAAAACCGAATCTTCGGATTGCTTGTTGTACGCTTATAAGATCTTTGAAAAATGTTCAATATATGTAAAACTAACAACGAGAATTTATTATGAAAAAAACATTACCCTTATCCATGGAATTTATTTACCAGCTATTCTCTCTGATTTTGATTATCATTGTTGTCCATGCCGCTTACGTGGGCATCATCCGTCCCAATGCCGATGCCATCCTGGAACGACAGGCCGCTATGATCGAAAAGGACAAAACTCTGAGTACAAAGCGGTCGGTCTATGTGTTGATTCGAGACTATGAGCAGGAAGCGTGTTTTATTCTCATGTTCTGGGCGCTGGCCATTATGGTGTTTAAAGCCGTCACCACCATAAGGCATCGGACATTGTTAGAGAGGGATTTGATTCCGCTGGCCGAGGGCGTGCGTATCCTGCCTGAAGATACCCGGGAACTGTCCCGGGAGATTCAAGCGCTGCCGCCTTATCAACGGAACGCATTGCTTCCAAGAGCTTTGCTTGCGGGTTTGCAGAGATTCAGCTCTACCCGCAATATTCAGGATGTCGCGGATGCCACCCATGCCTACTGCGCTGCAGAGAGCGAACGGCTGGAATCCGAATTGTCTATGATCAGGTATGTTGCCTGGGCCATTCCCTCCATCGGATTTATCGGCACGGTCCGGGGAATTGGAGATGCGCTTGGGCAGGCGCACCAGGCCATTGAAGGAGAGATCTTCGGTGTTACCCGAAGTTTGGGAGTGGCGTTTAACTCCACCCTGATCGCGCTTCTTATCAGTATTGTTCTCATGTTCATGCTTCACCAACTGCAACTGCTCCAGGAAAGATATGTGTTGGAAACCGAAGCCTATTGTGAGGACAAATTAACCAGACATTTGCATATGCAATAACAACAGTAAAGAATCCTGGCCCATAGGACCAGGCTTTGGTGCCACCCCAGAGGGGATTTGCTTTGTTGGAAGTTCATTGACTTATTGAAATTCCAAATAACAAATCCCAAAAAACAAATAAATAACAATTACCAAAATTCAAAATCCCAAACAAAAAAACAATCGCTTTGCCTACGGCCCGGAGGGAACCGGTTTGGAATTTGGATTTTGAGATTTATTTGGAATTTGGTGCTTGGAATTTGTGATTTTAGACACAAAACTCAAGGCAGAGCTATCTATCTCTGACATGGACCAGAGGACCATATTTTCAATGTAAAAATAAAATCCATCTGTTGGGGTGCTTAAATGACGCTTCTCGGACTTGAACTCAGCGATGCCGGGATTTTAGTTGCCGGCGGTAACCCATCGAGATTATTGGAGATCGACGGACAGAAGCAAGAAAGCCCGGGATTTGCCATCCCGGAGAAAAATCGTCTGGTCGTTGGAAATTCCGCAGCAAGCAAGGCATACCTGTTTCCGCTTCAGGTCATGAACAGGTTTTGGGATCAATTGAATACGGAACCCTTGGAGCGGAAGCGTCGGCATGCACAGAATCATGCTGAAATCGCCTGCGCCCACCTATCCCACATCTGGGAAAACATTAAAATGCATGGCGATGAGATGATTATCGCTGTACCCGACTATTATGATCGGGAACAGCTGGGACTTATTCTGGGGATGGCCCAGGAACTCTCGATTCCTATTAACGGGTTTGTATCCCTGCCAATAGCCGCATCATTTAATCCTCGCCCTGATGCAATGCTGCTGCATTTGGATATTCATTTGCACCGGTTTGAGATCGTTTATCTCCATCAGGATGAGTATTTGACCCGGGAGAACTCATTGGCTGTTCAGGAAATTAACCTGGAAAAGTTATACCGGGGCTGGGTGGAATCCATTGCCGAAGAATTTGTGCGTACCACAAGGTTCGATCCGCTTCACCAGGCCGCCACCGAACAGGAACTATTTAACCGTCTGCCCGCTGCTCTGGAAATTTTTAAACGTCAATCATCGTACATATTTGAAATATCACACGGAAGACGTCGTTATCGTACTACCTTGCTTTGGGACCTGCTAAATCAAAAGAGTGAGGCGGTGTATAATGCAATCCGCCGTTCTATTGTAAAAATGCGGGATGCGCACAAAAAAAACAGCCTTTTGACTGTCCTTCAGCTAACCCATCGAATCGCCTGCCTACCGGGATTAAGGGATAAGCTTTCAAAAATTGATCATTGTGAAATCATGGAACTCAAGCCCGGCGCCGGCGCTCTGGGCGTTTTGCGGATCTGGGACCAGTTGGGCGATCGGCACGCAAGTCACGGGGCGTCCTTTTTCACCAGCCGTCCCTGGCGGCAGGCAGAACCGCAAGCTTCCCGAACCACTCCTTATAAAACTCCCGGTAAGATACGACCGACTCATTTGCTCTACAGGGATGTGGCCTATCCGCTCTCCCAAAAACCTCTTTTCATGGGCTGCGATCCTTACCCTGCCGTAAAAGGCATATATGTTCAGACGCAATCATCCAGTGTTTCTAAAAAGCATTGTACGGTTCACCGTGATGCGGACAGGATTATCTTAACGGATACCAGCAATCAAGGAACGTTCTTGAATGATCAAAGGGTGGACGGGAGCACGACACTGGAACTTGGCCAAATCGTTCGTCTGGGAACATCAGGAGAAACCTTCCGTCTCATTGCCTGTATGGAAACCCATGAAACGTAGAAAATTAAATGTATTCAGCTTATCTTTTATCGACTGCATCTGCTGTGGATTAGGGGCAATCATTCTTTTGTTTGTCCTGGTAAACGCGAAAAGCGCCGTTCACCGGGATAATGTGACGTCGGATTTACGTGCTGAGGCAAACAAGTTGGAAGAACAGGTTTTGGACGGCAAAAAGAACCTGGTTGAGGCCAGCAACATTCTTTTGCAAACCCAGACCGAACTGGTGACGACCCAGGGGCAATCCAGCGAATTTATATACATACTGAATGAAAAAAAGGTAGAACTAGCGGATCGGGATAAAGAAACCCTGGCAACCAAAACACACACCAATAAACTGAAAGCGGATTTAAAATCTCTGGAAAAGGAACTCCGGCGATTAAAGGGAGGGGCAAAAACACAGAATGAGTTGGGGTCCAGGTTGCACCCGTTTCCCGGGCATGGGGACCGACAGTATCTCACCGATTTGAAGATGGGCGGCAAACGAATTTTTATTCTGGTAGACGTTTCCGCCAGCATGCTGGATGAAACCATTGTTGGGATTATTCGTCGGCGCAATCTAAAGAATTCCCAAAAATTAAGTGCCCCCAAATGGCGTCGGGTGGTAAAAACCATGGATTGGCTGATAACCCGGCTTCCAGCGACCGGTAAATTTCAAATATACACATTTAACGAAACCGCACGTCCACTGATTGAAAAAACAAAAGGAGTCTGGCTGGATGCCGGTGAGACAGACCAATTAACCCTTGCAGCAGACAGCATGCACCGGGTGGTTCCGGAGAAAGGAACCAGTTTATTAAACGCATTCAAAGCAATAAGCGAGATGAAACCGGCTCCGGACAACATATTTTTACTTTCCGACAGTTTGCCGACCATGGGCAGCAGCAAGCCGTGGCAAACAAGAGTTTCCAGCAAAAAACGTGTCCGTTTATTTAATGAGGCGATCCCGAAATTGCCGGTCCGAGTTCCGGTGAACATTATCCTTTATCCCATGGAGGGGGATCCGCTGGCTGCTGATGCCTATTGGCGCCTGGCCAAGAAAACCAAAGGATCTTTTTTTTGTCCTTCGAGAAATTGGCCGTAAACGCAGTCCGAGATAACATGACCTTAAACGTCATTACAAAAGATGGAGTAATGGAGTGTTGGAATAATGGAAAAGATTAATAAGCAAATACGCCAATACTCCCTCAGTCCATTTGTTATTCATGCATTATGAAAAACCGAAAACGGTACCTAGAAATATTCAGCC
>JAYEFV010000243.1:0-3271 GCA_034658755.1 Thermodesulfobacteriota bacterium
GTCGCATCGGCAAAAGCGGCTGGGTGTGAAACGATCGCGTACACATACACTGAGCCGACTATATTTTACGAATTTGCCTATGACACTGCTATCTCAGCCCAAAAGGAAGGGATCAAAAATGTATTTGTGAGCAATGGCTATATGAGTCCTGAATCCGCCCAGCAAATCGCACCGTATTTAGACGCCATTAACATAGACATAAAGGCATTTACTGACAAATTTTACAAGGATATCTGCGGAGCGCGTCTCAATCCTGTGTTAGAAACGGTCCAACTGATGAAAGAGCTTGATGTATGGGTGGAAGTGACAACACTCATTATTCCTGGCTTAAATGATGGAGACCAAGAACTGCGTGACATAGCTCGTTATGTGAAAAGCGTTGATCCCAATATACCATGGCACGTCAGCCAGTTTTATCCTACATATAAGTTATTGGACCGACCACGGACTCCGGTGGCCACGCTGCGCCGCGCCCGTGAAATCGGCATAGAAGAGGGCTTGCGCTATGTATACGAGGGCAACGTGTTCGGTGAAGGAGGTGAAAATACTTACTGCTATGCCTGTGGGTTGGAAGTTATGGAACGGTATGGCTTAAAATTGACCCGGGATAATTTACTGGAAGGGAAGTGTCCTGACTGCGAAACGCCGATTGCTGGTGTGTGGATATGAAGAAAATGATGCCGTCTTTACTCCTTGCAACGGCGACCTCGATATTCCTGTGACCTGTATACACGTTCTATCATCAGAATAACATCGATAATAATCTTTTTAGGAGTTAAAGATGCTTTATAAAAAATTATTTTTATTTCTGTTTTAAGTCTTTTCATGCTTCAATTAATTGCGCAGGCTCATGAAGCGCAAAGGGGTGTTGATAGGATTATAAAATCTATCGATGAACTGTATCGCAGCACCTCCAGCTATGCGGAGATGGAAATGAATGTGAAAACGCCCCACTGGAAGCGGACGTTAAAAATGAAGGTGTGGACAAAAGACATGAACAAAACCTTTATACGTATTACCGAGCCTCAAAAAGAGAGAGGGGTGGGAACCTTGAGGATCGGGGATGAGATGTGGAATTATTTACCCAAGATCAATAAGGTCATCAAAGTTCCCCCTTCCATGATGATGAGCTCCTGGATGGGTTCGGATTTTAAAAATGATGATCTGGTAAAAGAATTTTCCTTGTTGGAGGATTATAAGTATAAGGTTATCCACCCCGCTGATGCCAAAAAGAACCTCATCTATATCAAATGTGTTCCCAAAAAAGGGCTGCCTATTGTTTGGGGAAAAGTAATTATTATCGTGCGCAACTCTGATTACATTCCGGTTCAGGAAAAATATTACGATGAGAAAGGCAATTTAATGCGCATCATGAATTTTAGAGAGATCAAGGAGTTCGACGGCAGAAAGATTCCATCCATTATGGAGATGCTTCCGCAAAATAAAGAAGGACACAAGACTGTTTTGGAATATATAGACGCGGAATTTGATGTTTCTTTTGAGCGCGATGTTTTCACATTAAGGCATCTACGCTCGAGAATTCGAAATTAAGGATTGCTAAAATGACATTACTGAAAATTGCTTTTCGCAATATTTTCCGGCAAAAGCGCCGCGCTGTTCTTACGGCATTAACCATGTTTGGCGGATTTGCACTGGCGGCTATTTCGATCGGCTGGTCCGACGGCACTTATTCATTTATCATTGATAAATTTACCAGAAACAGACTGGGGCACATCCAGATACACGCACAAGGTTATCGCGATCGCCCTACTCTTTATAAAAACATTGATAACTATAAAGCGATTGGCAAAAAGTTGGATAATATAAAGAAAATTGAATCATGGTCACCCCGCTTGTTTGCCTCCGGACTGGTTTCTGTAGCCGAACCCGTGAGTTTGACCACACCGGCGGTGACCTCAACCATTACCTTCGAGGCATCCACACTACTGTCCCACCGCATGGAGTTAACGATATTGGTCTTGATTTGTTCGTCAGTTAGAATCATGATATTTCTCCTTTTCATTGATTTTTTTTTTATTTGGGGGGAGTTGTGTTAAATCAGATGCAATGATTTTCACATCAAACGGTTTCACCCAGGTCTCGCAAGAGCACAAATTTAATAGAGGAACGACAGAACAATGACCGAAGATAAGAAAATCCGAATAGGAATTGTGGCAACGCATCTGTCAGGAACCGACGGCGTATCGCTTGAGACAAATAAATGGGTGGATGTTCTGAAAAGAATGGGACATGAATGTTTTTTCTTTTGCGGCGAGTCAGACTCACAGGAAAATAGAAAAGTTACGCTTGTCGCTGAAGCCCACCACATGCATCCTGCAATTATGCAAATCAATGAAGCGCTTTTCATTGCAAAAAAGCGTTCTCAAAATACAGAAACAGCAATTTACAACATCAAGAATCATCTGAAATCAAAGCTTTTTGAGTTTTCCCAAAGTTTTGAACTGGATTTAATTATAGCGGAAAATGTTCTGTCACTTCCAATGAATCTGCCTTTAGGACTTGCCTTTGCCGAATTCATAGGCCAAACATCCATGCCTGCCATAGCTCATCACCATGACTTCTGGTGGGAAAGAAATCGTTATATGGCTACCCCGGCCGAGGATTATCTGCAGGCAGCATTTCCCTGCACCCTAAAATCAATAATGCATGTGGTGATTAACAGTGTCGCAGCTAAACAACTGGCTTTCAGAAAAGGAGTCAGTTCGGTAGTTATCCCGAATATCATGGATTTTGCCTCACCGCCGGCCGCGCCGGATGGCTATGCGGATGATATGCGAAATGAACTGGCAATTGAAAAAGATGCTTATTTTTTATTGCAGCCCACCAGAATCGTACCGCGCAAGAAAATAGAAAAGGCCATTGAATTGGTGCGGCGTATGGATAGAAAATGCGTTCTGGTTGTGACTCACGATGCCGGCGATGAAGGTTTTAGCTATCAGGCATATCTTGAGCAATTTGCAAAGTTGATGGATGTAAAGATTTTGTTTGCCAGTGACAGGTTTGATTATCAACGTAAAACAACCTCCCAGGGCCTTAAAGTGTATTCGCTGTCCGATGCATATTCAAAGGCGGATCTCGTGACATACACATCATCAATGGAAGGCTTCGGAAATGCCTTTCTTGAAACAATATACTATCAAAAACCTATCGTGATCGAGGCCTATGAAATTTTCAAGCTGGATATTCAGCCAAAAGGTTTTAAAACAATAGCGTTTGAAGATTTCATCGACAGAAATGTAATCATGAAGAT
>JAYEFV010000244.1:0-3267 GCA_034658755.1 Thermodesulfobacteriota bacterium
GGAACAATAATTGCGACGAGTAATAACAGACTCACTAAAAAGACAATACGAAAATCAGTTTTAGCATTAACTATGTCAGATGTTACCTTCATCAGACCGACCTTGAAGATATGGAGTTGAATGTATGAAAAGGCAAGGATTTTTTCCAATTTTCAATTGAAGCAATAAAAAAGGAGGGGTTTCCCCCCTCCTTTTTTACTTGTCGATATATCATCATTTATATCACTATGGAGATATAGACCCATCACTCAAAAGTGTATAAGTCTGAGTGCCAGCAGCGGAGTGCGTGAATGTAGCAGTTGAAGTAACAGAACCATTTCCATTATCCGTCATCCCTCCAGCTTGATTTACATCAGTATCATTTACATAAGCACCAACCGAAGTGCCAGCAGTTACATTTGTTGTTGAGGTTGTTGGATCCGCAAAATAAGCCATGGCTCCATTATAAAAATTCTTTGCTTCACTTTGAGCCGCGGTGTTCTGGCCTCTGGTCCGATAGGCAAGGAAGTTAGGGATGGCAATGGCTGCCAGGATGCCGATGATCGCGATAACGATCATCAGTTCGATCAGTGTAAAACCTTTTTGATTGTTTCTTCTTAGTTTTTGCAACATGTCATTCCTCCTTATTAAATGTTATTAATTATTAAATAGTTTTTATTATAACTGGGTAATCAATAATTCCAATTGGAGCGAAGCCCCTAATTTCAAACTCTTTTTAAATTTTTTCACCTCCTTTGGAGAATCGCTGGCAATTAAATTTTTTTTTAAATCCAAAAAATTAAAGTTATATTAAAGTTATATGGATGTTTAGCAAATAACATGCCAGGAAGTATTTTAGCATGAATTAACATTATAACATATTGTATTTATACAATAATATTTTTTACATAAAGGGGGGAACAGGTTTCTTTTTCTTTGAATATAATATGACAATTTTTGTCAGCTAATGTAGAATTTGTCAAAAACATAGAGGGGAAAATAAATCCTGGCCAGAGGACAAAACTTTGGTTGTCCCCAGGTAGGATTTGCCTTGTTTGAAGTTCATTGACATATTGAAATCCCAAATATCAAATTACAAATATCAAACAATTTCCAATGACCAAAATTCGAAAATCCAAACAATGTCTCGTCCTATAACGTTTTGGTCATTGAATATTAGAATTTGAGATTTATTTGGAATTTGGTGCTTGGAATTTGTGATTTTAGACACAAAACTCCAAGGCAGAGCCATCTATCTCTGACCAAGCTCACAAGACCAAGCGTTAAAGACTAAACTTATTCTTGGTCAAACCATCTGTTCCGGATATTTCTTTGTCATTTTTTTTTCTATTTCTAGTTTTTGCAGTCGATAGCGAAACGTACGAAAGCTTATTCCGAGCAAATCGGCTGCTTCCTGTTTTTTACCTTTGGTACAATCCAGGGCCTTTTCAAGGTACGCCCTTTCGATTTCTTCCAGGATTACATCGAGGGAAACCCCGCTTTTCACTTGGTCCAGGTCGAAACGCCTGTCTTTGATTCCTTCGATCCATCTTCGCTTATGAATAGAAAGGGCCAGGCTGTCCGGAAGAATAATATTTGTGCTGGAAAGCGCCACGCTTCTTTCCAGCAGGTTTTCAAGCTCACGGACATTGCCGGGGAAATCATATTTGTTTAAAAGATCTATGGCGTAAGATGAAATTTTTGTTATTTCCTTGCCCATTTCCCGAGAATATTTATCGAGAAAATGCTGGGCAAGGAGACGCAGATCGCTCTTTCTTTCCCTGAGCGGCGGCACCTTTATTTCGATGACATTCAGACGATAAAAAAGGTCTTCCCGGAAATTTCCGACGATAACCTCATCTTCAAGTTTCTTGTTGGTTGCGGATATGATCCGGATGTCAACCGAAATATCCTCATTGCCGCCAACCGGCTTAAAGACATGTTCCTGAACAGCTCTCAGCAGCTTTACCTGGATGGGAGGGGTGAGTTCACCGATTTCATCGAGAAAAATCGTTCCCTTATCTGCAACCTCAAAAAGCCCCTTTTTATCCTGGGTTGCACCGGTAAACGAACCTTTTTTGTGACCAAAAAGTTCGCTTTCCATCAATGTCTCAGGAATACCGCCACAGTTCAAAACCACAAACGGCTTTTCGCTCCTTTGACTCTGATCATGTATGGCTTTGGCGATTAATTCTTTACCGGTTCCGCTTTCGCCGGTGATAAGAATGCTTGATTTTGTTTTGGCAACCTGCAGGATAAGCTTATAAATATGCCTCATGCTGGGACTGCTTCCAACAATCTTTTCAAAATGTATGGTACTTTTTAGTTCATCATCAAGGATCTCTTTCTCATGCTCTATGGTTTTAAGATCCAGGGCATTCTTTATGGTCTGCGTAAGTTCTTCATTATTAAACGGTTTGGGTACAAAATCATAAGCGCCTTCATTCATGGCCTCAACGGCCGCCTCAGTGGTTGCATAGGCTGAAATCATAATAACCACTGAATCCTCTTTCTGAGCCTTTGCGGCCTTTAATACCTCGAGGCCGGTAATATCCCCGAGCCTGATGTCGCAAAGTAAAAGATCAAAGCCTGTTTTCTCTATCATTGATATGGCATTGCGGCCGTTATCCGCAAATGAAACCCTGTACCCTTCCTTGGTAAGCAAGACTTCTAATAACTCGCGCATGCTCAGTTCATCATCTACAATCAGTATGTGAGGAGTGTCATTTGTCATTTCAGAACTCCTGACCTGTATACGTAATTTCAACGTTATATGAAGTTTTAGTCGTAATTTCAGACGCAACAATTTGAACATAGAACATCGAACGTTCAACGTCGAACGTCGAATATGGAAGGCGCTTCGCTTTGTCTTTATTATAAATGGTAGAATACATTATTCGATGTTCAACGTTCGATGTTCTATGTTCGACGTTCATCTTTTATATGCCCTCAAGGTGTGGATTCTACATTAAAATATGTTGAAGCTGAATTTACGATAGGTCAGTAGCCCTGCATTTGTTGCTGGTCTTGAAACACGATCTTTCCCTCAACCATGGTTAACACCGCCTTGCCTTTCATATCCCAGCCGTTAAAAGGAGTGTTACGGCTGAGTGACCGGAAATTATCTGCATTTACACGATACGATCTTTCGGGGTTAATTATGGTAATATCAGCAGGTCGCCCGATAAGCAAACCATTTTTTAGGCCGAGTATGCGCGCCGGGTTGGTCGACATTTTTTCAACAAGAACGGTCATGGAAATCACACCATTTTCAACCAGCTTTAAAGC
>JAYEFV010000245.1:0-12701 GCA_034658755.1 Thermodesulfobacteriota bacterium
CAAAGTCGTATACCGGCAAAATGTGAGGGTGTTCCAATTGTGCAATTAAACGGGCTTCCTGGGAAAAGCGGCTGATAAACTCGGGATTATCGGAAAAGTGACGCGGCAGAATTTTGAGGGCCACATAACGGTCCATTATCGGCTGATATGCCTTAAAGACAGTGGCCATGCCTCCCACACCCAAACGGGCAACAATCTGGTAATGGCCAAGTTGTTTACCAGTCAAATCTTCCATTGGAAATATTTTAGGTAAATTCGCTTACAGCTGATTTATCATTAAGGAATTGATAAAAACGATTTTTTTGTAAATCAGAATGTTTTCATTTTAATATATTAAAAAATCACTGTTGGCAAGTCAGATTTGATAATAGATATTTTCGATAAAAATTGATGCAGGTTTTAGGTTGAATAAAAATCTATAAGCTGATAAACATTTCGGTAAGCGTTCACGGGTTCAAAGGTTCAGGGGTTCAAGGTTCCATTCTTGTCCCCGGACTGCATTTGGGATGCGTATTTACGAGAAAAGCGTCAGTTTCGTCAGTCCTAATCCAAAATTTGAAGCTAAATTGGCAATTACTTGGGAAAATGAACATTTGTAACGAGGACTTCGGATCTTCAATGCCTTTTTGTCCTTAGCCCTGAACGTTGAACCCTGAACCTGTGAACGGTTACCATTTTCTGTAGCAGATAAAAAAAATTTAATATAGGAATCGATATGATGTTGAAAAAAATGAGCTCTTATATTCTACTGGCTCTTTTAGGAGCCGCCGGATACTTTTTATTAAACTATCATATTATTATTTTTTCGGGCACGACGGTTAAATTGTTAAATAAATCAAAACTGACTTCGGATTATACGCTTATCTGCGCCTCTAACAAAAGCGTTGAATCCCTGATGAGAATCGATACCCTCAGAGAAGCGGGTATCGGGAAAGTTCTTGTAGAAATGGACAGACTGAGTAAAGAAGAAAGAGAGTCCCTGGAACATAAGTTCGATTCCGATCCGGTATACTATTAAACCTTATGATCTGACTCCCACCCATAAGCTTTCGGAAAATTTTTCAGCTATACATTATTGACCATTATTCCAATATCTCATCATTCCAACATTCATTCAATTTGAAAATCACTATAATTCTGGTAACACTTGGGCATCATCTCAGACACATCATAAGCCTCCACTTTACCCCACTTAAAGTTAAATCTCTTTTATACTTTTAACATTTATGAATTATTATAAAAAATATTATATGTTATTGTATTTTTTTCTTGACACTTATTAAAAAATGTACTTTTAATAAAAAAAGTGGGTTGAAGTGGATAATTATGGTGAAAAATGTTCCGAGGAAGCTTCTTTCATACAATAGATTCAAAAGGGCGTATCATTATTCCGGCCAAATTCCGTGATGTCATCAAAGCACAGGAATCAAATGGAGTAATGGTTTCCAGAATAGACGGGGGACTTGTGGCCTATACATATGATGAATGGCGTAACATTGAAACCCGTATATTGTCCCTGGCCGAAAAAAGCGAGAACATGCGCCGATTTAGAAGGGTCTTCATCGGAGGTGCTTTTGAATGCGCTTGCGACAAACAGGATCGTATCCTGATACCGCAGAACTTGAGACAGTATGCTGAACTGGACAAGGAGATTGTTCTTGTTGGCGTCCTCGATCATTTTGAAATCTGGTCACGTAAAAGCTGGGACAGGGAAAATATACATCTGGAAAAAGACATGAAAAAGGAGGACGTAAGAAACGAAATTGCAAAATTAGGACTCTAATTGTGTTGTTCAAACATATCCCTGTAATGCTGCCCCAAGCGCTCTGTTATCTTAACTGTACACCAGGGAAAATCTATGTCGACTGCACCCTTGGGGGTTCGGGTCATGCCGGGGCTATTTGCAAAAAAATTATCCCGGGAGGAATTTTCATAGGCATTGACCAAGATATCGATGCGGTCAGGAACGCAAAAAAAGTTCTAAAATCGTTCAATTTAACCATCCACCTCTTTCATGACAATTTTATTCATCTTCCTGAGTTTCTTCAACAATTGAAAATTGATGCGGTAGACGGAATTCTTCTTGATCTTGGAATTTCACTTGATCAACTCGAGTCGAGCGGTCGGGGGTTCAGCTTCAACAAAGATGAGCCGCTTGATATGCGAATGAATTTAAAATCGAGTACAACGGCTGAAGATTTAATCAACAGCATGGCGGAAAAAAACCTTAAGGAAATTTTTTACAAATACGGAGAGGAACGCCGGGCAGGACAAATTGCGAAAAGAATAGTAACGCAACGGCGAAACAAAGCCATCAGATCGAGCAAGGAGTTGGCTCAAATCGTGTGCGATGCTGTTCCAAAGAACGTATCGTTTAAGCAGAAAATCCACCCCGCCACACGGACCTTCATGGCACTTAGAATCGCTGTCAACAGGGAACTCGAAATGCTCGATTTATTCATGGACAATGTTGCGAACCTTTTAAACCATAAAGGTCGCCTATGTGTTTTATCTTTTCATTCCCTTGAAGACCGAATTGTAAAACATCGAATGAAAGCCCTGGAAAAAGGGTGTATATGTCCCCCGGGCTTACCCAGGTGTGCATGCAATAAAAAACCATTGGTTCGAATATTGACGAAAAAAGTCGTGCGGCCCACGCAAGACCAGGTTGCAAATAATCCCATGGCAAGAAGCGCAAAGTTAAGAGTCGTCGAAAAAATATGAGTGCTCGTAAAGCTCTAAAAAATATTCGCAAGCCCAACGAAATGTTACTATTGATCATTTTCATGACCATCTTTCTTACGGAACTTTTGTTTTTTACCTGGTGCCGGGTGCAAACTATCGGAGCAGGATATGAAATTTCAAGACAAGCCAAGCGTCATCAGGATCTCATAACCTTGAAAAGTAACTTAAAGGTTGAACTGGCTAGGCTGAAATCTCCGGAGCGAATCGCTAAAATTGCAAAAAACCAACTCGGCCTTATAACGCCCACACCGGAGCAGATGATTATTATTCCATGAAACCAATTGAGAAAAAATATATAAGATTACGCGTTATCATCGTAGGTTCTATTTTTAGCCTTTTTTTTACGGCAATTTGCGCCAAAGCGGTTTATCTTCAGGTGTTTCGCGGTTCCTGGCTGTCTGAAAAAGCAGCAGACCAATATGAAGTGTCTTGCAGATCCTACGGAAAGCGCGGAACCATATACGATACCAATCTCAAAGAACTGGCGATAAGTATCGATGTGACATCCATCGCAGCACACCCTCCAAAAATAAAAAATGCACGGAAAATAGCAAAATCACTTTCTAAAATCCTAAAAATTAATCGCAAATCTCTTGTCAGGAAATTGGCTTCCAACAAAAACTTTGTATGGATCAAGCGTAAGGCCACACCCAAAGAAGCCGAAGCGGTCAGGAATCTTAAAATTGCCGGGGTAGATTTCATATCCGAACACAAGCGGTTTTATCCCCATAAAACCCTCGCAGCCCAGGTTCTTGGATTTACAAATATCGACGATCATGGATTGGAAGGTATTGAATTCTATTATAATGAATATCTTCAAGGTTCCGCTTCCAACTACACGATTTTAAAAGATGCTCTGGGTCGGGGATTTGATGCTGAAAAAACAACGGGTTTAAATTATAGCGGGAACAATCTTATCCTTACCATCGATAGCGTAATCGAATATATTACGGAAAAAGCGCTTGAAGAAGGGGTTAAAAAATTTTCTGCAAAATCCGGGATGGCAATCGTAATGACGCCTAAAACAGGAGCCATACTTGCGCTGGCACACTATCCCTTTTTCAACCCCAATGCCATAAATAACTTCAGCCAAAAAATATGGAGAAACCGAATCATAACCGACCCGTTTGAACCGGGGTCAACCATGAAGATTTTCGCTGCAGCCTCTGCAATAGAAACCGGCAACTGCTCACCCAATAGTATCTTTTATTGCGAAAACGGTGCTTACAAGGTCGGAAAGCACGTTATTCACGATACCCACGAGCATGGGTGGCTGTCCCTGCAGCAAATCATCAAATATTCAAGCAATATAGGCGCCGTCAAATTCAGCGCAATCACAGGACCTAAATCTCTTTACAAAACGCTGCGTGATTTTGGTTTCGGAGCAAAGACCGAAATAGACTGTCCCGGGGAAACCGCCGGCATTCTGGCGCCTTACAAGCAATGGACAACGGTTGATACCGGAACCATAGCCTTTGGTCATGGAATTGCGGTTTCCGCCCTTCAGCTTATCTCGGCCACATCTGCCATTGCCAATAAGGGAGTGCTCATGAAGCCTTATATTGTCCAGGCTATTACCGATCAAAATGGACAACTGATAAAAAGCTTCGGCCCAAAAAAAATTAAAAGGGTCATTTCGGAAAAAACAGCCAGGGCTTTAGCCATGATCATGCAAACCGTCATTACCGAAGGCGGCACCGGAGTCAATGCCGCACTTGAAGGGTATTCCGTCTGCGGCAAAACAGGAACCGCCCAGAAAATCGGCGAACAAGGGAAGTACGCCCAAGGCAAATACATATCATCTTTTATCGGATTCTTACCTGAGAAAATGCCAAAAGCGGTGATCCTGGTAGTGATTGACGAACCTGAAAAACAACATTACGGAAGCATTGTTGCTGCCCCGGTATTCAAAAAGATCGCCCGCAACACCCTTGATTATATGAACATACGTCCAAAAAGCAAAACCGGCAGATTAATTGTCTACTTAAAGAGTGAAGCAAGAGGATGAAACTTTCGAGTTTATTGAAAACGGTTACGCCTGTAAGCTTTTACGGAACCGGTCCGGATGCCGGGCAATTTTCACTTTCACCGGACCCTGAAATAAGTTCCATCCATTACAGAGCGCAGGATGTTAAGCCGGGTGGGCTGTTTGTTGCGATAAAGGGCTTCGCCGCAGATGGTCATGACTTTATTGATGAAGCGCTGGCAAGGGGTGCATCTGCAATTGTTACCCAGAAACCCGTCATAAAAAAATCGATAATCATAGAGGTTAAAAACACCAGAAATGCCCTTGGGGCAATATCAGATCGGTTTTACTCAAATCCGTCAAAAAAGCTTTTTTTAATCGGAATAACCGGTACCAACGGTAAAACAACCACTGCATTTTTCGTCGAGAATCTGCTTTCAGAGGCCGGCATCAAGGTCGGAGTCATTGGAACACTAAATTACCGATATTCCGGTAAAACGTTTCAAAACCCCATGACAACGCCGGAATCTTACGATCTGCAGAAAATTCTGGCTGAAATGCTCAAAAGCGGCATCACCCATGTTGTTATGGAAGTATCTTCCCACGCCATCGACCTTGACAGGATTTGCAATTGCAGATTCAATCTCCTGGTCTTTACCAATCTGACCCAGGACCACCTGGATTATCACGGAGATATGAATTCATACTGGTCCTGCAAAAAAAAGTTTTTTACACAAATAACCGATCACGGATCGGCAAACCACGGGATTTTGGCGGTAATAAATCACAATGATGAAAAGGGAAGGGAGCTTATAAAGCTGCTTGAAGCAAGCATTGGAAAACCGTCTGTACTTTCGGCGGGCTTTTCCAATGGCAACAGTATATGGGCCAAGGACATAACACACGACCTGACCGGTATTTCCGGTAAAGTTATTACACCGGACGGCGCTTTTGAATTTAAATCACCCCTTGTGGGAAAACATAACCTGGAAAACATTCTCTGCGCCACAGGAGTAGGTATTGTGCTCAATCTATCTTTAGATTCCATTAAAACGGGCATCCAAACGGTTTGCGCAGTACCCGGACGTCTCGAATCAATTCCAAATGATATCAACCGATTTATATATGTTGATTACGCTCATACTCCGGATGCTCTTGAAAATGTACTGTCTGCGCTAAAATTTTCGGCCACAGGCAGAATAATCTGTGTATTCGGATGTGGCGGCAACCGGGACAAAACCAAACGGCCCCTAATGGGGAGAGCCGCAGCAAGACTCTGTGACCTTACAGTAATCACATCGGACAATCCCAGAACAGAACCGCCCATGGAAATTATTGAACAAATCGTTCAGGGTACGCAAAAAACGATTTCCAACGCGTATACGCCGGCAGATCTGTCAACCGGTTTCCGGAAAAAAGGATATGTTGTGGAACCAGACCGCAAAACAGCCATACAGCTTGCAATTACGGCGTCACGGTCGGGAGATATCGTTTTGATCGCTGGCAAGGGGAATGAAACGTATCAGATAATAGGAAACAATACCATCCGTTTTGATGACAGAAATGAGGCAAGAACCGCACTTTCGAAACTAGAAATCCAAGGTTCAAAGCACAACTCATATGATCATCCCAAACCAGGAGCCCGAAACCCGGGGCCCCAAGTCCGACCCACCACCTGGACTACTGCTGAAATCCTTGAGGCCACGGGAGGAGACCTCTTATTAAACAATCTTAAACACTCTTTTTCAGGCATATCCATCGATTCGCGCAACATATCAGTGGATGAACTCTTTGTTGCCATTAAGGGAGATACCCATGACGGTCATAGTTTTATCGGCGACGTAATTGAGCGCGGAGTAAGCGGTCTTTTGATAGACAGGGCCAATACCCATACGCTGCCCGGCAAGGAATCTATAGAAAATGGTATTGTCTGTATAACGGTAAACGACACCATCAGAGCGTTGGGCGACCTCGCCGCGTTTAATCGAAAACGCTCAAATGCTTCAGTGGTTGCCATAACCGGCTCAAACGGCAAAACCAGTACCCGTAAAATGACAGCAGGGGTTGTTTCCAAACGTTTTTCCACGTTATCTACTTCCGGAAATTTAAATAACCAGATCGGGCTTCCCCTTACCCTGCTGAATCTTAACCTTAACCACAGATGGGCTGTACTGGAGCTCGCCATGAACAGCCCCGGAGAAATAAAGCGCCTCACCGAAATCTGTTCGCCCGATATCGGTGTTATCACAAACATCGGACCGGCACACCTTGAAGGATTGGGCTCCCTGGATGCGGTCATGCAAGCCAAAGGAGAACTTTTAGAAGAAATCAAGCCGGACGGAACAGCGGTTTTGAATGCAGATGACCCGAGACTGTTGCAGCTGGCCGACTACACCTCCAAAAATGTTCTGTTTTTCGGACGTTCAAAAAACGCCCGGATAAGAGCCCGATCGGTGAAGGGAACAGAGACCGGTTTGTCTTTTACCCTGGTGCTGCCTGAGGAAAACATTACCGTGGATTTAAAAACTCCGGCCGCTTTCATGATTTCAAATGCGCTAGCAGCTGCGGCTGTCGGATATCTATTGGGTTTAACCGCCGGTGAAATAAAAGATGGCCTTGAAGATTTTAAACCGGTTAAGGGAAGGATGAATATTCTTAAAACCGGCAAGGGAATAAATATCATTGACGATACCTATAATGCCAATCCGGATTCAATGAAAGCAGCCATAAATACGCTCAGGTCATTGAAGGGGAATCACACGGGAATTCTGGTTGCCGGCGATATGCTTGAGCTTGGAAATCATGCAGAATCTATGCATCGAAATATCGGCCGAATAGCCGCCGGGTCAGATATTGCCAAACTTTATGTTACCGGTCAGTTCTCCCAAACCGTGGCTTCGGGTGCCATGGACGAAGATATGAATCCCCGTGATATTTTTACCGGCACTAAAGAAGAGATTCTGGAAGGAATCAAAGATCGGCTTGGCCCGGACGACTGGGTCCTTGTGAAAGGGTCCAGGGGAATGACCATGGAAACAATTGTCCAAGGGCTATTGGACTGGGCCAACGATTAAACGTCTCGAAAACTCTACAATATATTGAATTTAATAGTATTTTTCATACTTATATTATTAACTCGGACATGGAATATTGGAATGATGGAATATTGGAATGATGAGTTAAAGAAGATGACATTCCTCTATTTAATTCTCGTCAAGATGAATTTTACAATAACCCAACTTTCCATTTTCTCTCTGAGCCTTAGACTCTCCCCTCCGGCCTGTAAGCCCTACGGGCTGGAAGCGGAGCCGGGGGCCCAGAACCCAATATTCCAGTTTCCCAATATTCCAATATTCCAACTATGAGCGAAGCGAATTAATTTATATGCTATATCATCTACTATATCCGCTTCACACATCTTTATCGGTATTTAATGTATTTCGGTACATTACCTTTCGGACGATCTATGCCAGCCTGACGGCCTTTTTGATCTGTTTTATTCTGGGACCGTGGGTTATTCGAAAAATGAGCTATCTGCAAATCGGTCAGTATATACAGGAAGACGGTCCGCCGACCCATCATAAAAAGGCGGGGACACCGACCATGGGCGGAACGCTGATAATTTTTTCCATTGTCGTTTCAACACTGTTATGGACCAATTTAACCAATTATTACGTCTGGATCGTCCTTCTGGTCACCGTCGGCTACGGCAGTATCGGTTTCATTGACGACTATCTTATGCAAATCAAGAAACGCAATAAGGGGTTAAGTGTTCGAAACAAATTTCTTTTGCAGGCGATTCTGGCGATTGTGACAGGGGTCCTAATTTGCTCATATGCAGGCTTTTCCACCCGGGTAACCATTCCGTTTTTTAAAAATATTTCACCGGATCTCGGAATGGGATACATCCTGTTTGCCGCCTTTGTAATAATCGCCACATCAAACGCAGTTAATATCACGGACGGCCTTGATGGTCTTGCAATCGGACCTTTTATCATCGCTTCAGCCGCATATATGATCTTTGCTTATGTGGCCGGCCATTTCAAAATCGCCAATTACCTGCAGATCAGATATGTGGCTGGAAGTGGCGAAATCGCCATTTTCTGCGGAGCTATGGCCGGATCAGGTCTGGGTTTTCTGTGGTTCAATTCATACCCTGCACAAATTTTCATGGGTGATGTGGGTTCTCTTGCCCTGGGAGGAGCAATAGGCGCCGTGGCGGTTATCATCAAACAGGAGATATTGCTCATTCTGGTCGGCGGGCTCTTTGTCATCGAAACACTATCCGTAATTTTTCAGGTCGGTTTCTTCAAAATAACCAACGGGCGCAGGATTTTCAGAATGGCTCCGCTTCACCATCATTTTGAACTCAAAGGATGGCCTGAACCCAAGGTTATTGTTCGATTCTGGATCATTGCAATCGCACTGGCACTGATTGCCATGAGTACGCTGAAACTAAGGTAAGACATAGGTAAAAAAAATATTCCGCAATAAAAAAAAAGTTTTGTCACATGGATCTTAATCGTAAAAATATTCTCATCGTGGGCCTCGGCATATCAGGGATTGCAGCAACACGGTTCGCCCACAAAAAAGGTGCTTCCGTGACGGTAACGGATATGTCCGGTGAAAAAGAGCTGGGCGCTTATGCCACCATCGCGCACAAACTGGGTGTCAACATGGAACTCGGGAAGCACAATATTGAAACCTTTGAACGCGCTGATCTTATCGTGGTAAGCCCCGGCGTTCCCCTTACAATTCTGCCGATAAAACGGGCCATAGCAAAAGGAATTCCCATAGTAGGAGAACTCGAACTTGCTGCAAGATATATCCGGGAACCTGTTATTGCCGTATCCGGCACCAACGGAAAGACCACGACAACCACGCTTTTGGGCAGCATGCTTGAAAAGTCGGGTTTTAAGGTCTTCGTTGGCGGCAATATCGGCAACCCATTGATCGATTACGCAAACAAAAAAGAAACAGCAGACATTGTTGTGGCTGAAGTCAGCAGTTTCCAGCTTGATACCATCGATACGTTCAGGCCGCGTGTGGGCGTTCTGCTGAATATCACTGCCGATCATCTGGACCGTTATCCGGACTTTAATTCCTATGCCCTCTCAAAAGGTCGGCTCTTTGAAAATCAGCAACAAAGCGACATCGCAGTTTTAAACGGTTCCGATCCGATCATCAGCTCAGTAACCAAAGACCTTCGCGCCCGAAAACTCATCTTTTGTCATCAGAAGAATTCTCAGGCTAAATACAGGGGAAATACGGTCATCCTCCGGGGTGATCCGCCAACCCCTTCCAACATAACGATTCGCATAAAAGAAAATCAGAAAATATCTCTCGACCTTTCCGGGACAAACCTTCCGGGCCGGCACAATCTTGAAAATGCCGCCGCGGCATCACTGGCAGCCATTGCTGTTGGCGGGACCCCGGAAGGAGTGCAATCAGCCCTGAACGATTTTAAGGGGCTTCCCCATCGGACAGAATACATCTCAACCCTAAACAACGTTCGTTTTTTCGACGATTCAAAGGCAACAAATGTTGATGCAGTAATAAGAGCACTTGAAACCTTCGGCGAACCCATCGTCCTTATTATGGGGGGCCGTGATAAGGGAGGAGATTTTCATAAACTTTTGGAACCGGTTCGACAACACATTAAAAAACTGATCGTAATGGGAGAAGCAAAGGATAATATAAAATCTGTTCTTGAGGAAGTTTGCAGAGGAAGAGTGCAAACCGCATCTACAATGGGAGATGCGGTACTTTCGGCATATCGTGCGGCATCGCCCGGTGATATTGTGCTTTTATCTCCAGCCTGCTCAAGCTTTGACATGTATAGCAGTTATGCTGAACGCGGAGAAGATTTCCGCCGGGTAATCGGCAATCTTAAAGAAGTCTGAAATAAAAAAGCATGACCAAAAATAACCAAAATAGCTGGAAGACTGGCGAACAGTCCTTCTATTACGATGTCAGGCTGCTGTTCCCGGTTCTTTTCCTGGTGGGGATAGGAATTGTAATGGTCTATAGCGCAAGTTCCGCCCTGGCCTTTAAAAAATTTGGAACCGAGTATTATTTTTTAAAAAAACAATTGCTTTTCGCTTTATTAGGAATCGTCGCCTTAATAATCTGCAGCCGTTTTCCATACAGATTTTTTCGTTCTTTGACATATCCGCTCCTTATCCTGGCTCTGATTTTTCTTGCTGCAATTCTGATTACCGGGCTCGGATATTCGGCAGGAGGGGCAAAACGGTGGTTACGTCTGGGGAGTTTTTCATTTCAGCCCTCTGAATTTGCCCGTTTTGCACTGGTAATCTATCTTGCTTACTCCATGAATAAAAAAAAGGATGTGCTTAAAGATTTTTATGTGGGTTTTCTGCCACATATTATGATCCTTTGTATGGTTACCGTTCTGATAATTGTTCAGCCTGACTTCGGCTCAGTGATTATTCTTGGAGTTCTTACATGGGTTATGCTTTTTGTCGGCGGAGTTCGCATTTCGCATTTAATAACGTCATTGGTTTTGATAATCCCCATTGCATATTTTTTTATGATCAGTGCTGACTATCGCTTAAAACGGATTACGAGTTTCCTGAATCCGTGGCAGTATTCTGCAAATGACGGCTACCAGATTGTACATTCCCTCATGGCTTTTGGCACAGGAGGAATATGGGGCACAGGTATCGGAAAAGGCTATCAAAAGCTGTTTTACCTTCCTGCACCCCATACCGATTTTATCTTTTCGGTAATCGGAGAGGAACTCGGCCTTTGGGGAGTCCTGATTATCCTGGGTCTCTATATACTGATTTTCTGGAGGGGGATCTTTATTGCCAGAGATTGTAAGGATTCTTTCGGATCATTCGTAGCCATCGGACTGACAACGGCAATAGGCCTCCAGGTTTGCGTTAACATGGGGGTTGCCCTCGGACTTCTGCCGACCAAGGGACTTACCCTCCCTTTTCTGAGTTACGGCGGCACATCCCTGTTATTAAATATGGCATCAATAGGAATACTGATGAATATAGGAACCGCTAAAAAAGTATTTAAAAGGCCTAAAGGTGATGGTCTCGTAAAAAGTTAAAAAATGACTTTTCACGAACGTTTTAAGTTTTAGGTGTTAAGTTTTAAACATCTGTTAAAACAGCTAATCTTAATATCCTAAAACCTAAACTGTGATGAATTCTTTGTTTTACGAATTCATCAGGGTTTGAATTCTGTTCAAATGACAAGCGGCAAATAACAATTATGGGGCAAAACGATAAAAAAGCACCGATAGCAAGAGACTTTCGCTCATTTCGGGAGTCTTCGGGTCCCTTGCGCATTGTCATCGCCGGTGGAGGCACCGGCGGCCATCTTTTTCCAGGCATCGCCATGGCTCAAGAATTTATGGCCAGAAATTCGAACAACAGGCTTTTGTTTGTCGGTACCGGCAAGCCCTTTGAAACCACAGCGTTATCAAAAGCAAATTTTATCCATCAACGTATTACATCAGAAGGAATCAAAGGCCGGGGACTATGGAACCAGGCCAAGTCTATCCTGAAAATACCCAAAGGGATATTTGAATCTGTCATGATCCTGAAACGTTTCAGGCCGGATCTGGTCCTTGGTGTGGGGGGATATTCCGCAGGCCCTCTGCTTGTCGGGGCATGGCTTCTGGGCATTAAAATAGTTCTTCATGAGCAGAATGTTTTGCCGGGAATTACAAACCGAATTTTATCCCGTCTTGCCGACCGGGTATATGTTTCATTTGATGATATTCCAACCGGTTTAAGCCCCAAAAAAGTTCTTTATACCGGGAACCCTGTACGCAGAGAAATTCTGCAATACCCAAAGAATCAAAAAGGCTTCGGAATTGACGATTCAGAGCAAAAGCAACATTTTGTGATCCTGATAATAGGTGGAAGCCAGGGAGCTCACAGCATAAACATGGCTCTTTTGGAAGCCATAGAAAAGATCAAAGACAAAGATAAGTTTTTCTTTATTCATCAGA
>JAYEFV010000246.1:0-3266 GCA_034658755.1 Thermodesulfobacteriota bacterium
TGGTACGCCCCATTCGCCACCGCCTCGAAGACCGCGTTCGGGCTCACATATTTTTGTGCATGCTCGCCTACTATGTGCAGTGGCACATGATGGAAGCATGGAGGCCTCTGCTTTATGCCGACGAGGATCAAAAAGCCAAAGACCTGCGTGATCCGGTTGCACCTGCAAAACGGTCCGATTCGGCAATGATAAAAGTAAAGAGCAAGCGACTCGACGATGGTTCAAGAGTTTACTCCTTTCGTAGCCTTCTCGGCCATCTCGGTGCAATTGTCCGCGCGACTTGCCGCTGCGCAGGTGAAATAAATACATCTGCTACTTTTACGATGATCACCAGATGTAACCCCAAACAGCAGAAAGCATTCGATTTGCTCCAGACGATACAAGTGTAGACAGTAGGTTCGCATTAAGTCGAATTGCAACAATATGTATTTACAGGATATTTGTACTTTTTAGAAAAGGGAACTTCAGATTAAGGGTTCGCGCAAAAATAACTTCGCATTTTTACTTCTCAGAGCAAGTGCGACATGCGGACATGCCCGTATGTAAATGAATTCCCACATCCAGAGGAGGAACATATGCAAACTTTCAATACCAAGATAAAAACTTTCCTTATCATGATGGAACTCTTAGTGTTCATGTGGGTTCTGTCCGGCTGTGCTTTTCTCGGTTCAAGGGCGATTAAAACCGGCAGAAACGATTACAACCAGGCCATCACTTATACCGAAGGTCAGCAAATCCTGTTGAATATTCTCCGGAATCGATACGGAGAAATTACAACCACTCTTTCCGTCAGCGGGATAGCAGCCAACGCGAAGGTCCGCACAGGTGCCGGCATCAATCTGGGTTTCGGGACGGCGGAGGATTACGCGGGGAACCTGGTTCCGTTCAGCGGCAACATTTTTTATGAAGAGAACCCGACAATCACGTACACGCCGGTTCAGGGAATGGAAGCAATCCAGCACCTTACCTCGCCGATACCATTAGATATTGTGGTCCCCCTTGCCAATTCGATGATGTACGAGAGCCCTATCATGTCAATGGTTATAAGAAGGCTCAACAGGGTCGACAATCCTGCTTATCTTCAGACTGCTGCGGCTGAACCTGATCCCCAATATGCTCGGGTTATCGACATGATGTCAGGACTAAAAAGAGCGGGGAAGCTTTTCTGGGGAAAGCTTCTTATGGTCGGTGAAGGCGAGGAGGAAACTCAAATTGCTTTTATTATACGTGACTATGAACCGGATTATTCGACAACGGTATATGAACTGCTCAGACTGTTAAACGTTCCAAAACCAAAGGGTAAGTCAAAGGATATTATTGTAAAGACGGTATTGGCTTTTGAACAGACGGAACCAATGAGTGTAGCGGTCCTCACGCGATCCGTAATCGATATAATGGAGTTGCTCGCTGCGGCGGTGGATGTACCTGATGAGGATCAAATCTCCGGAGCTGCGATACAATTTCCTAAAGCCGGTCTCCCGGGAAAAGACATCGAAATACGCAGATCCGAAGATAAACCTAAGAAAGCATCCATATCAGTGAAGTACAGGGGTTACTGGTTCTATGTTGATGATACAGATCAGGTGACCAAGCAAGCCTTTCGGCTTCTCCAGTTTCTCAATTCAGCGATGACCGGTGAAGCGGCTTCGAAAGGCCATGTGAGGCCGGCGTTAACGATTCCCATAAGCCAATAAAGATGGGTTCGTAAAAAGTCAATAAAGGGATTGAGACCCGGCCTGTAGAGAATGAAAACACCCGGATCAAATCACATGGCAAACGTCCGTCCCTAAAGGGCTTTATGTGATCAGGGACTCTCTTGTCGGGTACCCATAGAGGTCGTTGACTTGGCTACCCATCCCCTCATCCCAGCTTCAAGCTCGACGTACAACCAGCCTGCCTTTTCTTCAAGCACAGCTAGTTCGGTCCCTTTATTCAGGACGTTGATAATCATGGAATTCATGCTAGGTCGCTGGCGAAGGTTTACAAGGCCCAATACAATCTCTGTTGTGGCTGGAGCCGACTTTTCTATTTCTGTTGTTCCTGCTGGTTGAGTCGATTGAGTTGTCGTGCAACTGAATGAGAAAAAAATGGTTGCTGTGACCAGTAACATCATAAACACACAACTCCCTGGTAAATATTTCATACAACCATCCACACTGAATTGATAATGCTGCAGTTATCCCAATGTTAAAAAAACGCCGAGTGAAACAGTTTTCGCCGGGGGAACTTTTTTCAAAGTTAATATTTGATAATCCCTCAAAATAAAATTCGATGTCAAGCTTAAAAATAGAACGGCAGTTTCACCGCGCCCCTCCTCTCCACAATCTTCTGTAGCGGAATGAGGTAAAATTTAAAGTTGTGTG
The DNA here is from genome assembly GCA_034658755.1 of Thermodesulfobacteriota bacterium. GTDB lineage: Bacteria > Desulfobacterota > Desulfobacteria > Desulfobacterales > UBA11574 > S5133MH16. The sequence goes on from JAYEFV010000246.1 coordinate 2,364, forward strand.
CCATAACATAATGAATACCAATATGTAGTAGGGCCGAATATCAAACAGTAATAATACTGCGGCAATTGACGACCGATATCTGATAACAGAACTCATTGTCCAGGTACTGGTCGCTTACTTTACTCCAGGTTTTCTCAAGATTGTATTTAATTTTTTTATTGACAATTTCCGCCGTTTTTTCACCAAGATCGACTTCATAAACAACGCCCTCCTGGTTGACGGCAAAAGTCATGATTCCTGAAACCCCGTATTTTGCAGGGTAAGCGATCAGAGCAAAACCCAGGATCATATTGCCGTTAACAATATAGTCATAGGCGCCGCCGGGAGCATTTTCTCCCTGTCTGGTGATAATTTTATAGTAATAGCCATTGTATGGTTCAGGCTTACTGGAGTTAACGCTATACCCTTCACTTGCGGCAGCGGCAATAAATGGACCAATCGGGCTTATCTCTTCGCCTTCCTTTACCGGCCAGTACAAACCATTTTTTTTACCTTCGTCACTCTTAATCTGCTGCGCAAATTCAAGGACTCCGTCACCATCACGGTCTTTACTCGCGTACTCCAGCTGGACCTCCACATAGGCCTGCATTACCTGGATTACATCAAGCTCATTCTCTCCTATTCTGCGGTTCAATATCTCTTCCTTACCGGCCGCAACGTCGAAAAACCAGCTTTTGCCGCTTTTTACAACGGGAATTGGAAACGGCCAGTCGTCTTTCCCGATCATGAGGGTTGCCGATGTCGGACTCATCATCTCAAGGCGGTGTTTTTCATCGTATTTCTTGACGAAATCAGCCGCCTCCTCTTTCCCCTCAACTTTATCACCGGAGAAGATAATATCTTCGGCATCCGTGCCCAGAATTGCCACGGCCTTCGCAGTATCATGCTCCCGGACCGCGGCGA
>JAYEFV010000247.1:0-12636 GCA_034658755.1 Thermodesulfobacteriota bacterium
AATTAAAACCGCCAGACCATTTCAGATAGAAAGGTGCTGTAACTTTAATAATGGATAAACAATAAGAGCGACCGTCAGAAATGTATGAGCAAGAGGAGCAGATTCACATCAGAACATTTATTTTTATATCATACAGCAGGATAATTGTCAAAAACGAGTACATTTATAATTATTGCTAACCTTTGCCTTGAAATTAACGGTTTAATCATTACCGAGGATATGAAAAAAGGCCCGGCTTGGTTTTCGCCGAGTTATGATGAAAGATGCCTTGGGCACAATTGAACCTTTTGCAAAGGTCTCGCCCCTTGTCTGCATCCAAGAGGCTTTGATGTGATCAACTGAAACAGTTTGGCTTTTGGCTGGTGCCGGAGGAGAGAATCGAACTCTCATGGGCTAAAGCCCGCGGGATTTTGAGTCCCGTGCGTCTACCAGTTTCACCACTCCGGCATTTAACTATAAAAAAGAAAGCTGTAGAAATTTTCTTCTACAAATGCACTGCAAATTTAAAAATCACCATAAATTGTTTTGCGTTTGAAAACAAGACAATTTCAAATCATCACGAAAAAAAAGTTGTTCCAGCACCGGAAAAGTTGGCATTCTGTTTTTGTGGTCTGGATATTCTATACAAAGGAGAAAATAAGCATCGGAACGATATAAAATAAAGAACAATGAATTGAAAACTCATTATTGTTTAATAGTATTGAGCTTGATCTCAACCCTACGATTCCGTTTTCTTCCGTCTTTGGTCTTATTTGATCCAATTGGATTTTTTTGTCCCATTCCAAAGGTTTTGACTCTTGATGGGTTAATTCCTCGGCCCACAAAAAAGCTTTTCACAATATTAGCCCTGGAGTTTGAAAGCGTTTTGTTATAGCGATAATTTCCATAAGAGTCGGCATACCCTTCGATAATAACCTCTGTATTGGGATGTTGAATAATGAATTCGCTGGTTTGTTCTAATATTTCAACAGCCTCGTCTGAAAGATCATTTGAATTGTATCCGAAATTGATAATTTTTTTCTGATCAGGAATGAATCCAAGTTTCAGGACGTTCTGGGGTTTACCCTTTTTATTCGCTTGTTCTTCTTGATTAAGGTCTTGGGTAAAGCGTAGATTAGAAATTTTGTATGATTTTTGTGGCGCTATAATATCTTTTTTTGCTTGCCTATATGCATCATAATTTTTGGACGTAAGGTTTGTTAATGGAAGAGGTGTATTGGGAGAGTGTCCCGAATCTTGAACAGCGGGATTTGTTTTTTGTTTCGTAATTGCAAATTGCGGTATATTTATGGATGTTAATTTTCCTTGTTCTCTTAGGTCCGGCATAAAATACTTCTTGATATTGCCGATGTGGCCACCTAAGTTGCCCGGGGAAAAAAGAAAGCCGAGAATGATTAACGATAGCACTGAAGTCGCAATATATTTAAATTTTCTTCCCGAAAATTTTCTTGTTGGTTCAATTACAAACTCAGGCAACGTTTTTTCCGTGATTTCCGGCTCTTTATTATTATGAGCATTCCTTTCAATGGGTAAGAGGAGTTCATCCGCACATTCTTTTATAATTTTTTCATCTATAATTTTTTCATCTTTAATATAACCGGTCAATAATGCATTATCGCAAATAATGTTTATCAAGCGCGGATATCCTTTGGAAAAATAGAAAATTTCACCTATTGCACGTTCATTAAAAATGTTTTTTTTGTGACCTGCGACATTGAGACGATGGAGAATATATTCCCCTACTTCAGTTTCCTTCAAAGGATCAAGGTGGTAGTTGATACTAATTCTCTGCTTTAAAGCCCGATTCTCTGTGCTAGAAATAATATCAACAAATTCATTCTGACCGACAAAGAAGATATTTAGAAGTTTTGTATCCGGCCTTTCTATATTTGATAGGAGTCGTATCTGTTCGAGAAGTTCTTGGTCCAGTCTATGGGCCTCATCAATTATAAGTATTACTTTTTTATTTTTTGAGTAACAATCGTTCAAATAGCGATAGAAATAAGTCAAAAAAGCCCCTTTGCTGTCAAACTTTATATCGATTTTCAATTCATGTGCAATAATGTTAAAAAAATCGAGTTGTTCCAGAACGGGGTTGATAACATTAGCCACAATAATATCGTTTCCAAGACGCTCTAATAACACATTGATAAGAGTGGTTTTGCCGGTGCCGACATCGCCTGTAATAAGGAGGAAGCCTTTATTGTCAAGCACACCATATTCCAAAACGGAAATGCCCTCCCGGTGATTTTCTCCAATCCATAAAAATTTTGGATCCGTGCTTATCTTAAAAGGTTTTTCTTTTAAATTGTAGTAAGCAAGGTACATTTAATTAGCTCCTGCATTTCATTTGCATCACCGCCGACACATTATGGATCGGAGATGAAGGACGGTTTTCACGAGAACTTAAATTATCTCGACCAATCTGGGCACTGTGTACAGCTGGAATTATTCTTGGATATGCAAAAACCATGCAAAGACAAAGAAACATGATTAATTGTAGAGATTGCAAGCAGATAGATGTGTAAAGGCGAGGGCCCAGACCAAAGGTTATGAATTTTGTGTTCTACATAGTGTGAAAACCATTTCATATTGTTATATTTTTTGGAAAAATTTTGGGAAGAGATGAGGATGCATTGACTTCAGATTTTTTTCTTTCTTAAATTAGAGATAACAAGATTTCCGTTGGTGAACGTAATGTCAACCTTGCCGCTGAACAAATCCATCACAGACGAACACTCAGAAGGTAACGAGTATAACAGAACTTTTTCTACCAATGGTGCAGTATAATCGAATACTACAGCCATCATGCATTCATCCTGCATGGCTCTTTTGTATTGGGGGTTAAAAATCAGTTTCTGTCTTTTTCTGATAGCCTGTTTCCACATTTCAGAAGCAGGCCATTTGTTGTTATGGTAAGTTCCCATTGTTTCCTCTCTCTATGACAAACCCATGACGAACCTATTAATATCACAGGGGTACGAATTCAGATTCCCATCATTTTCGGCGCTGGGATTATAAATATTATAATAAAAAATTGCACAGAGTTAACCGTTTAGAACTCTTCAGCTATAAGGTAGGCAATAACTGTTCCAAAGTCCTAAAGAAAGGGAAAAAGACAGCAATATGCCTTATATATCAGACAAATAGAATAACGGAGGGTATTATAGCCCAAAGGCTCAAGTTGAGTAAGCACATTAAAAGCGACATGAATTTGACGTATATCGGCAAATAATGAGCGTTACATTTACTTTGGAGTCAAAAAGAATTTTGGGCGTTCACGGGTTTAGGGTTCAGAAATTGTCGGTTCACCTCTTATTTCGGGGTAATTTCTTAATAACTCCGCGTAGATTTCCATGGGATGTTTAACAGTGATATTGTCACCGGATTTTGACAGCATATCAAAGAATTGAAGCATACAGGCCGGACATCCGGTTGCGACAACTTGGCATCCGGATGCCTTGATGTTTTCAAGTTTTAAATTCCCGATATTAGTCGAAAGTTCATAGTACTGCAAATTAAAATATCCCCCAAGGCCGCAACACCGGTCTGATTCAGGCATTTCTTTAAGCCGGTATCCCGGGTTGACTTTGATGAGAGATCTGGGTTCGATAAACACTCCTAACGATTTTTTAAGGTGGCAAGGGTCATGATAGGTTATGGTAACGGGATCGGTACAATCATCAACTGTGACATTTTCCAGTCCAACCTTTGAAACCAAAAACTGATTGATATCCATGGTTTTTGGAGCGATTTTTTTGACTCTGCTCTTAACATATCCGGAACCTTTATCTGCCATCATCGGCCATATTTCCTTAATCGTCAACGTACAAGTGGCACAGGAGGTAACCAGAAAATCAAATTTTTCGGTATCAAATATTTCAAGGTTGTGACGCACAAGACGGTTGAAGGTCTTTGTGTCTCCGGAAGAGATTGCCGGGATTCCGCAGCAACACTGTCCCTCAGGCATAAAAATTCCCACACCATGATAAATTAAAACATCGATAACATCTCGTGCGATGTCAGGAAAGATTTTATCAATAAGGCACCCCACATAAAGGGCTACTTTGATGCCGGAACGGCCCGGGTCTGTATTTAAATATGGAATCATGCGGTGAAACGGTACCGGGGCAAGTCGTTTGAAATGACGGTTTCTAAGCAATGGTGAAACCAACCGGGCGCAAGATGTTCCGATACGTTCGCTTGCCGGTTGCGTAAAAATTTTCTGAAATTTAGAACCCCACTCTACCATGCTGTCAAAGATTTTAGGTTGGGACAGCATCCCCCTCAAAATTACCTTTTTTGCCGGAGAAAGGCCCCTGAAGCCGGTAAGAATCGCACGCGCTTTTATGAAAATTTCCATAACGCTCACGCCGCTGGGGCAATTTGCGGCACATGATCCGCACAGAAGGCACTTGTTAAGACGTTCGTACACACCCTTAGGATCTTTAAACAATTGCTGCACAAGCCCGTCTAAAAGCGCCAGTTTTCCGCGGGCCACATCTGATTCAAGACCTGTTTCTGCAAAAAGGGGACAAACCGCCTGGCACATGCCGCACCGCATGCAGACCGCAAGCTGATCGTCAAGTTCCTGCATGAGTCTTGTTAACTCTTTTATACTCGACATGGACAGCCTCCATGATGTGTCATGTGCAACTTGATAGTGCAGCTATTTTTTTTGCTCCTGTTTCTGTGATAAAGAAGAAAACTGATCGAAAAAGGATTGGAAAGGGGTAATGCCGGCCATGGTTTTTTGGGTTATTTTTGAAAAATCCATCCCCAATTCGAGCCATTTGTTGAACTGATCGTCAACAGCATGCTTATGAGCAAGGTATGTCTGAATCATTTGTTGAAGGTATTTCTCGAAAAATTCTCCCAGTACATTATCACCGTATTGAATAACCAGATGAAGAACCGGCACCGGCAAAAGAATGTTTTTGTTTTTTGCTTCTTCCAGAATAATCTGGCTGAGAATGGAGGCGGTTACGTCCTCTTTGCTTTTTGCATCAACCACTTCCACCTGACGGCCCTGTCTGATTAGATCCGCCACCTGATTGAGCGTAACATACGCGCTCTTGCCCATGTCATATAATCGTCTGTTGGCATATTTTTTTAGTTTTACTTTATCAGACATCCGTTTTTCCTTTTTCTGAAAATAAATTTCACAAACCCAACCCGGACAAGCCGGCCTTCGGCTCGGAGAGAACCAAGAAATATTTGCCACCAAGGCACAAAGACACGAAGGATTTTATTTTGTTATTCTTTCTTAGTGTCTTGCTGCCTTTGTGGCGAGAAGAAAAAAGTTTTGCCACCAAAGGCACAAAATTCACAACTAAGAAACTAAATCATGCTGTATTGCAACATATAAACTGGTTTCTAAATAATATTTTATATTTTAATTTTAATATATATGCCAATTTTAATATTAATTTGAGATAGTTATTGGCTTATGCTTAAATAAATCTAAATCAAGCAAAAATATTGTTGCATCGCAACATTTTTTCTTGACAAATAAAAATAGAAGATTATTATATAGACATCAACGGCGTAAGAAGCCAAAAAAAAATTTTAACAGGAGGAATTATTAACATGGATTCAGCAAAAATTGCAAAGCAAATGATTGATTTTCAGAAAACAACGTTTGACAACACCTTCAATGCCATGGTTTTGCTTCAGGAGCAGACCGAAAGTATGGCCGGTACACTCCTGGATCAGGCAACATGGATGCCCGAAGAAGGAAGAAAGGCCATCAATGATTGGCTGAAGGCTTACAAAAAAGGGCGTGAGGATTTCAAAAAGGGCGTGGATGAAAACTTTAAAAGAGTGGAAGATTTTTTTGTCGCATTCGACAAGGGAATAAAAACTAAAAAGTAAGGAAAGGAGATAACACAATGGAGCAATTTCAAATTTTTAAGCAGATGACTCAATTCAACAAAACTGCCTTTGACAACAGCTATAACACAATGACCATGTTTAGGGAGCAAAACGAAAAAATGGCAAACTCTCTTTTAGATCAAGCAACATGGATGCCCGAGGAGGGGAAAAAGGTCATAAATGAGTGGATGTTGGGCTATAAAAAAGGTTGTGAGGATTTCAAAAAAATAGTTGACCAAAACTATAAAAATGTAGAAAAATGTTTTACCGGTTTTAGCAAATAAAGCCAAACTTTGCGTGTGGCTCATGGCTTTAGCCCGTAGGAAATCTGGGTTATGGCTATGAGCCATATACTTTCTTGAGTTGTGGGGGGGTAAACAAATATGGTTAAGGTGAAGAACAACCCGAATGATCCTGATTTTTTTAACAATATATTTCGCAAAAACGTTTCTGCATTCTCTCACCTCATTAGTGCCTCACAAAATTACCTGACCGCTATGTCCAAGTACGCAAATGATTTTATGATGCCCTATCTGATTGCTACAAGCTATTTCAATGATGTGGAAAAACAGAGACTTTGGAGTAATACACCATTGGAAACCGTTCAATCTTATATGGAACTTTTGAGTTTTAACCTTGACCTTATGGGCAAAGGTATGAGCGGCGGCATGCAAGCGATAGCTAATTCCGGAAAAATGGAAATGGAAAACGCCATTGCCGCCATGTTCAACACGTTTCTTTGTGCAGATGGTGAAGATGTCGAATCTTTTTTAGCACGGCAGACGAAAATGATGGATGTTATGGCCAACAGGTATCCACAGGCTATCCAGGACATTGAACCTGAATATGGATTTCACTTTGAGCGGGATGACACGATCAATGTTGCCGAAACAGACCGGTTTATTCTTTATCAGATCCTTCCGACGGATAAAAAGGTTAAAGTAAAGAAAAATGGCAAGCCGATCATAATTCTGCCCCCTTATGTCCTGGGAGCCAATATTCTGGCCTTTTTACCCTATGAAAATAAAAGTTACACCCATTGTTTTGCAAATCAAGGGATTCCCACCTATATCAGAATCCTCAAGGATATCAGTACCACTGAGGCGCTTCAGGTAATGACCGGTGAAGATGATGCCCTTGATACCCGGTTGTTCTGTGAAAAAATAAAAAAAATACATGGAAAACCCGTAACGGTGAACGGCTACTGTCAGGGCGGTTTTTTTGCTGTTTGCAATCTCCTTTCCGGTGAGCTGGACGGGCTGGTTGATGCTCTGATCACCTGCGTAGCTCCCATAGATGGAACCAAAAGCAGGGGGATCGCGAATTTTTTTAATAGACTGCCCCAGCGTTTTAATGATCTGGCTTACGGAACCAAAACCTTGCCCAATGGAAACAAAGTTGTGGACGGCAAACTTATGGGATGGATCTATAAGCTCAAAAGCATAGAGGACGAATCACCGATTGCTACGTTTTACAGAGATTTGATGATGTTCGGCCGACAGGGGGGTAAAGATGTGAAAATCAGCAAGACCGCGGCTGCAATTAATTACTGGATGAGCAATGAGCGTAATGATCTTCCCATAGAGATTACCCATATGAGTTTTGCTTCCTATAACATCCCGATTACCAAAGACGGAACGCTTCCGGTAACGCTTTTTGGAAGAAAGCTTAATTTTAAACGATTGCAAGAAAAGGGAATTAAATGGCTTATATGCTATGGCGAAAGTGATGATCTGGTGGAGAAAGAAACGGCCCTTGCACCTATGGATTATATTGATGTTGAAGTGACTCCTTTCCCAAAAGGTCATGTGGCCATTGCAACTTCATGGTCCAATCCAACGTCCGCATGTGCGCTTCATACTCGTTTTGGTGACCAAAACTATCGGGGACCCGTACGTTTTCAGCTGGATTTAGAAGACAGCTTATAAGGAGAAGAATCTTATGGATGAATATTTTTATGAATTCTGGAAAAATCAATTAGTTACCGTAGAAAAAGGACAAAAACAGATGCAAGACATGACAAAATTGATCATGCAAGGGCTAAGTGGTTTTGAGGAAGTTCCAGAGATGTTCGGAAAGTTTTGCAGTATGGATTTTTGGTCCAAAGAGACTTGCGACTATATAAAAGCCTGGGAAATGACAAGGGAAGACTTTCAGAAGTTCTTTAAAGATTATCTGAACCTGATGGGTTTGGTGCCCAAGGATGACTATCTGGAATTAGCAAATCAATACAATAACATGGATGAAAGTGTTACTGATAAGATAAAAGAGATATCTAAACAGGTGAAAATAGTTGCTGATCAAGAGAAGATGATCACAGACCGGAACAAGGAAATTGTTGATCAACAAAAGCTGGTTGTCGAACTGAAAAAAGAAATATCTAAACAAAAGACGCTGGTTGTTGATCAGAAAAAGCTTGTTACAGACCTAAAAAAAGAGATCTCCGATCAGAAAAAGCTGGCCGCTGATACAAACAAAGAGATTGCCAATCAAACAAAGCTGGTTACCGACCTGAAAAAAGAGATTGCCGGTCAGATAAAATCTATAAAACAACTTCAAAGCCGGGCAAGCGGTTGAAATGGCCTGACCAGGGAGGGAGGGATGACGGCAGATTCCACATTCCCGTCTCTGTGATCAGGTGTGTGAGGAGAAAGATTTTATGGACAGACATTTTCTGGAATTTTGGGGAAATTTTCTGATCAATGCCGCAAAAGGGCAGAAACAACTGGAAGACATGTCAAAATGGATGCGACAAGGCTTCGAAGGTTTTGATGAGCTGACAGCCATGTTCACAAAATTCTACGGCCTGGAACATATGGAGAAAGACACTCCAGCCTATATGGAAACCTGGAAAAAGGCATCAGAAAATTTTCAAAAATCTTTTAAAGATTATCTGCATATGATAGGTGTGGTACCCAAAGACGAGCACCTGACTCTGGTCAAAAAATATGAAGAACTCAAAGAAAGAGTTGCCACCCATGAAGAAACCATAAAACACTTGCGGATGCTTTTAGAAGAAAAAAAGGCTGAAACACAGGGGGAATTGGTTCAAGGATTTCAAGAAATAATAGAAAAGCAGAGCGAACAGTTTCAGGAAACAATGGAAACGTTTGGAAGATTTTTTAAAAAAGATAAAAACCAATCATGATGATCTCGAAAAAACTCAGAAAAGCGACCCGTTTAAGAATTCATCAAAAATAGATAGTAACTTGAGAGTCTAAAGTTCTTACGTCATGCTGGACTTGATCCGGCACCCACAATTCATATGTTACTGATAATATTCTGGATTCCCGCTCCCCGATCAGGTCGAGGACAAGCTTCGCGGGAATGACGACACACAATTTATGGTTCTAATAATTTCAACAAGTTAGAAGAACTTTGGACTGTACAGATAGTAATAGAAAGAGAGGAAAAATATGCTGAACATTAAGGAATCAGTTGCGGTTATTACCGGCGGCGGCGGCGGTATCGGTCTGGCAGTTGCCAAATACTGGGTGCAAAACGGCGGCAAGGTGGTTATTGCGGATGTGGCTGAAAAATTTCTGGAGCAGGCCGAGGCTGAAATCAAAGCTTTAAATGGTGACGTCGCTTCAGTGGTCTGTAATGTTACCAATGAAGATGATTGTGCCAAACTGGCTGATACCGCAATTGAAACGTTTGGACAGATTAATCTGGTTGCCCCTTTTGCCGGGATTATTAAAGATGGACTGATGCTGTCCACGGACAGAAAAACCGGAAAAGTTAAAAGAAAAATGTCCCTGGAGCAATTTCAAACGGTCATTGATATCAACCTGACCGGTGTGTTTTTAACCGTACGGGAATGCGTTGAACGCATGATCAATCATAACTGCAAGGGGTTGATCTGTCTGGTATCTTCCACCGGTTCTCTGGGAACGGCAGGCCAGATCAATTATTCCTCCAGCAAGGCTGCTATGTCGGTTATGCCAAAAGTGATCACTGCCGAGTTTTTCCGGCGCGGCCTGGCAGACAAGATCCGTTGCGTGGCCATTGCACCGGGGTACGTGGGAACGCCCATGGTAAAAGGAATGAATCAAAAAGTCCTGGATACTATTATAGAACAAGTGCCCATCGGACGTCTGGTTGAGCCGGAGGAAGTTGCTGCTTTTGTTGGAGATATCTATTGCAACGAGGCCCTGGCCGGAGATGTTTTTTATATCCACGGCGGACTGCGTCTGGGATCCAAGGGATAGGCGAATAATTGAATATTTTCGATTGAAGATTGCCCTGGTGTGACTTAATCATCAATATCAAAATGACGGAGCGACCTGCCCGCTCGTGCCTTGTAATGGCAGACGGGAGCGACTTCCTTAAATATTCAATTGTCAATCCCTTAGCGCGAGATGTCCTTGACCATCAAGACCAGGTCCTGATAATTGTCCTTAAGATCCTTGATAAAATCTTTGAGAACAGCAGCCTCCTGGAACTCCAGTTTTTCAAACAGAAAATAAGCTTCATCCAGGGCCGGAGCTAACTCGGCGGTGAGTTGTTCCAAACCAAAATCAGAGGCTATTTGCATCAGATTTTCGATGAGAATCGTTGCCAGACCCTTTTTTCTGTACCCCGGATCGCTAGTGATGCGGATGTCTCCTTGGTGTTTGGTCCAGCCCACGGGATCGAATTGCAAAGTGCCGTTGGCCACAATATGGTCCACATCCAGGGCAACAAGTGGAAGTACAACATCGTAATCAAGGTTGTAGATCCAGTTTTCAATGACTTTGGGATCGGTAACATCGTCTCTGAGACACATCCGATCCTCTAGTGGAAGTCTCAAGAAATACTCATGCAGAATTTTCTCGTCTTCTTTTCTGAGAGGCCTGATCGTAACCTGACTTCCATCTTTTAGATTTTCTGATTTAGGGTATTGATAAAGGATCATATGCTATTGCCCCCCTTTCTATTCCTGAATTCAGGAGTAATGATCGCACTATTTTGCTATCATCTATATGTGACAATAAAACTCAATAGTACCATTCCCGTTCAACGATAGTGGCAATTCCCATTCCGCCGCCTATGCAAAGAGCGGCTAATCCCACTTTGGCATCTCTTTTTTCCATTTCATATAGTAAGGTTGTTAATACCCTGGCGCCGCTGCAGCCGATGGGGTGCCCCATGGCAATAGCGCCGCCGTTAACGTTAACAATTTCCGGGTCCAGATTCAAATCTTTCAGGCATGCGATAGACTGGGCGGCAAAGGCCTCGTTGAGTTCCACAAGGTCGATGTCCTTACCCAGTTCCTCCCTTACCTTATTAATGGCGCTTCGCACCGCATAAATAGGACCGGTACCCATGAGTTCAGGTTCGCACCCCTGGTAATCATACCCTATAATCTTGGCCATTGGTCGTATCCCCATCTTAAAGGCTTTGTCAGAGCTCATAATTATAAGAGCCGCAGCGCCGTCGTTTATCCCTGAGCTGTTCCCCGCAGTGGTGGTTCCGTCTTTGCGGAAAGCCGGCTTAAGTTTGCTCAATTTTTCTGCGGTAGTGCCAAATCTGGGAAATTCATCGGTATCAAAAATGATTGGATCTCCTCTTCTTTGGGGGACTTGAACGGGGATTATCTCATCCTTAAAACGGCCTGAAGTGATAGCTGCTTCCGCTTTTTGCTGGCTTAGCGCGGAAAACTCGTCCTGTTCTTCCCTGCTAATTCCGAACTTTGCCGCAATGTTTTCTGCGGTAATACCCATATGGGTATCCCCAAAAGAGCACCACAGCCCGTCCTGGATCATGACATCAATGATTTGGTCATGGCCCATTCTATGACCCCATCTGCCATGGGGCAGTACGAAAGGCGCCTCGCTCATGTTCTCCATACCCCCGGCCACAATAATATCCGCATCCCCGGATTTTATGGCCTGGGCAGCCATGATTACTGTTTTCATACCCGACCCGCAAACCTTGTTAACAGTTGCCGCAGGGATATATTGGCTTATTCCCGCCCTCTTAGCGGCTTGGCGTGCCGGATTTTGACCCAACCCAGCCTGCAGGACATTACCCATGATCACCTCATCAATTTTTTCCGGTCGAATCTTGGCTCTGGCCAGGGCTTCTTTTATGACAATGCTTCCCAATTCCACAGCAGTTACATCTCTCAACTTACCCCCGAAGGAACCCACAGCCGTGCGAACAGCGCTCGCTATCACAACTTCACGCATATAATCTCCTTTATCTGTATACTTTACGGACTTTGTTTTAAATCCTTAACAAGAACGGCAATATCTTCATAGTTTTTATCATAGAGAATTTTCACAAAGTTTTTCAAAGTCGCTTCCAGGACAAAACCATTTTTTTCAAAGGCCCTGGTCACATAGGTCCGGGAGGCAGCAACCTTTGCGCAGAGTTTGTCGAGATTTAACTGAAGAGCCAATTTTGAGATTTCTTCTGCGAGAAGAGAGCCCAGACCCCGCTGTTGAAAATCTGCGGCAACGGTGATCCTGATTTCGCCGATATGCCTGCCCCACCCAAATGTCTCCCTATGAAGGGTTGCGTTTGCAAGTATCCTGTTTTCGTGTTCTGCCAGTATCGGCAAAACTTTGTCGTGGTTTAAATCACGGCACCATTTTTCGATGAGAATTCTGTTTGTCGCATCGTTTCTCAAATATCTTCTGTTCTCTTCAGGAAACGAAATGAAAAACCTGTAAAGAGCATCTTGATCGTCCTTGGTCATTGGCCTCAGGATACAAATAAAACCGTCCTGCAAGGTGATCTCTTTGGGGTATTCTTCCAGCATATTCTCTCCTCGAT
>JAYEFV010000248.1:0-12540 GCA_034658755.1 Thermodesulfobacteriota bacterium
TTGATACAGGTTAGGCTTGTGAAGGAATGTATTAGATATTATGTAAAAGCTCATCGAATTTCACACCGATTCCCTGGGGTTCAACCCTAACAACTTTACTAATAAAGGTTAGGTCTTTATCAATTTTGGGATACGAGAAAGTCAGATTAATTTTCTGATTAATATAAAAGCTAAAATCGGTCTGAATAAAGGCGCCACCATAACTTATATTTTGAGTGAAACATCTAAATGTATAACCATTGTTTGAGAGCTCTACGGGGATCGAAATGGTTTCCCGAGGATACTCCCTCAACTCTGCAATTTTGGAGTGATGACTATTTTCCAATTTTTTTAGAAGTTCCAGCCTTTTGGTTACAGATAAATTGGGAATTAACACAGATAATTGTTTTCGACTTTTTGAAATAATCGAGCGTTTATTTTGTATATGTTAAGCTCGTCTTCGTTATTTTCCATGGAAAGGGGTTCCTTATTCCTTGGGCTTTTCTGCCGACTTATGCGACTTCCTAAGACACTTTTTATCTTTACGGACAATAGCACAGACTTTCTGGTTATCAATCTCTCTACAGTTGACGTGATTATACAAAGGGCATTCCGGATATTGCTTTGACATTTCTATTTCTTACCTTTTTTCATACTTTTTGAGAAGGTCCTGGATGGCTTCTGAAAACGATTTATTTTTTGGGTTGTTTCCAGTCAATGCCCTTTTCCTCTAAGTGCTTCATAAGAAGGGTGATAACATAATTACTTAAAGACCTATTTTCTTTAACTGCAAGATTTTCAATGGCTTTTTTTAGTCTTGGATCAACTTTAAATGAAAGGCTCATTTTTTCCATATCTCCTCATATAATATTTTTTTTCAAAACAAAAGAAAAAAGATTTGGCATTACTTTAAATGTAAGTATAATAAAGTATAAGTGAGAAGTCAACAATAATCCCAAAACCACGATAAAATGAAAACTAAATTAAAAAACCTAGCGCTTGAAGGAACCTGCAGCGGTGACGTTGCAGGCGGCTTATTATCGTGGGCCGGGGGAAACCTTCAGGCGCTTTTGTTTTTATAAATAAAAAACCCCTGGGTATCGGCACGCCCAGGGGCTTGAAAGAGAAGAAAACAGATGCTTATCATCTGATATCTAAACTATCGGCAAAAATGGCAATAACCTTAAATAGAAAATACAGCCCAGGATAGGCAACCGGAGCCGAAAACCGGAAACCCTATCCGGCTTCCTGGGCTAAACAATAATAGGGGAAAGTTGAAGGGGAACTATGGCGACAATTAGAAAACGGGGCAAAACTTATCGAAACCACTTAAGGGAAAAATTAACTAAGCATAGAACACTTAGAACCAATGCCAGCGTAAACCGTGAAATGTCATGCCTGCATCACATCTTTACAAAGGCCGTTGAATGGGAAATGATTGAACAAAACCCATTTAGCAAGGGCAAGTCTCTTATCATTAAGGAAAACAACAAAAGGTTGCGTTTTCTTAATGAAGATGAAATCCCAAAGCTACTTGATGCATGTCCCGGATATCTTCGTAATGTTGTGGAGAGTGCTTTAAATACAGGTATGAGACGAGGGGAAATATTGAGTCTGAAATGGAGTCAAATCCGAAGTGGTTTTATTTATTTGGATAAAACTAAAACAATGGAGTCCCGTCAAATTCATATAAATGATACTCTTGAAATTCTTTTTAAGGATATTAGAAAGGAACATGGCTTTAAGTCAAAATATGTTTTTCTTTATGACGGGCAAATTATTGAAGCGAAAACCGGCAAGATAAGAAAGCCGAAAAAAAATGCAAAGGCCAAACCTGTAAAGGAAATAAAAAGGTCTTTTAACTCGGCTTTAAAAAGAGCCGGTATTGTGAATTTCAGATTTCACGACTTAAGACATACCTTTGCCAGTCAGTTGATAATGAAGGGCGGGACCCTAAAAGACGTTCAAGAGCTTTTGGGCCATAAAACTATGACCATGAACCTTAAGATATGCACATCTTACCCAGGAACACAAAAAGAAAGCGGTCAACCTGTTAAATGGATTGACCGCCTCGAAAAAAGTGAACTGTCACAAAACTGTCACATTTCCCGACCAAGAAAAAAGTGCCAGTATGTAACCCTTTGATATTCTTGATCGGGGCGAGAGGATTTGAACCTCCGACCCCTTGAACCCCATTCAAGTGCGCTTCCAGACTGCGCCACGCCCCGACGATAAGTAAATAATTAACACTTCAGAAATGCCATGTCAAGATATGATATACGATGATGAATTAGTAAAAAGTCAAAATCATCGCGTTTTAGGTGTTGAGTTTTAGGTTTTAGGTAACAATAATTTATGTATTTAGCAGACACTTAAAACGGTTGTAGGAAATTGTTTTTTTTATTTTTTGTGAAGGACATGGAGTTTTTCCTAAACTTCATATGATAATAGTTTTAATTTTTTATTGACGATTTCGTAAAAAAGACGTTTTATTTAAACCGAATTTAATTAAAACTCGATTTCGGGGTTATCCGTTATTCTAAAGCATGCAAATCCATGAAAAAAAATCTGTTAAGCCTTACTGCCTGATGCCGGGCGATACCGTCGGCATTGTTGCGCCTGCCGGTCCCTTTGATCCCAAAACATTCATGAAAGGAACGGCGGTTCTGGAGTCAATGGGGTTTCGAACGTTTTTTGATGAGGGTATTTTCCAAAAGCATGGATTTCTTGCCGGAACCGACATGCAGCGGGCGGATCAGGTGAATCGTCTGTTCGCCGATCCCGCCGTCAAGGCGATTGTTTGTGCCCGGGGAGGGTATGGCAGCATGCGGATACTTCCGTTTCTCGATTATAAAGCCATTCAAAAGAATCCCAAGATCTTTGTGGGATTCAGCGATATTTCGGTGCTCCTGTCTGTATTACATACCCGGTGCAGCCTGATCACATTTCACGGACCGGTGGTAACCACCTTGGCAAATACCGCTGAAGATAACATTGCGGCAATGCATACGGTGCTGACATCCAATATAATACTTGAGCTGAAACCCGAAAAATGCATTGTCATTAAACCGGGTGTGTCCTCAGGATTTGTTGTCGGTGGCAATCTGACTACCTTGTGTCATCTTGTTGGGACTCCTTATGTACCCAATTTCAACGGGAAGATCCTGTTCCTTGAGGATCGGGCAGAGGCGCCATACCGAATAGACCGGATTCTGACTCAGATGAAGTTTGCCGGATGTTTTGAGGGGATTAAGGGCCTTTTCCTCGGTTCCTTTGAAGAGTGTGGAAATCTCGATGAGATATTCCGGATTGTTCAGGAAATATTCCGAGATGTCAACATTCCTATTCTTTCCGGTTTTGAAATCGGCCATGGCAGGATCAATATCACGATTCCAATTGGACTCGGAGCAACCCTTGACGCAGACCTGCAAATTTTGACTTTTCATGAACCGGCAACAGTGACAAATGACGAATGAAAATATGGAGTCGGCAAACAACTTGATGAAACAAGCGGTTATTAATAATGTTTTCCCGGGAGGGGTGTTCTTGGTCTCAACCGCCGGTTCCACAATTTTTTTTCAAGCGTACGGATATGCGAATAAATTCTCCGGTCGTCAAATGACAAGAGATACAATTTTTGACCTGGCATCTTTTACAAAACCGCTGGCAACCACACTGGCGATCATAAAGCTCATTTCGCAACAAAAGCTGGAGTTGGATCAACATCTCGGATCGATTTTGTCCCAATTTAACAGTACGGACAAGGGACGGATAAGTATAGAAAACTTGCTTTATCATACTGCGGGCCTTCAGGATTGTCGCCCCTATTACAAGGTATTGTCTAAGCTTGAGCCAAAACAAAGAAAAGATGCGTTAAGAGGGCTTCTTGTGGAAGAACCGCTTATAAATCCCCCTGGCAAACAGGTGATGTATAGCGATATAGGATTCATGATTCTGTGCTGGGTGATAGAACAGGTGACCGGAAGTCGATTGGACCGTTTTGTTACGGATGAGATCTACAATCCATTGAGCCTTGAAAACTTGTTTTTTGTGGATCTTGACTCAAAGGCCCGTCAGGCAGAGTTTGCCGCTACTGAACTCTGTTCGTGGCGGAACATCCTTTTGGAGGGCGCAGTCCATGATGATAACGCCTATGTGGTGGGGGGTATCGAGGGGCATGCCGGGCTTTTCGGGACAGCCCAAGATGTTCTTTCTCTTTTGTCCGAGCTTATGGCCGCATATTTAGGGTTCCCTTGCACGGCTGTATTTGAAAGTGATTTAATTCAAATGTTTTTCAAACGGCAGGAACATACAGGTCGGGCTCTGGGATTTGACACCCCTTCTCCAATCGGCCCGAGTTGTGGCCAATATTTTTCGAGGGAAACAGTGGGGCATCTTGGCTTCACCGGAACATCTTTCTGGATGGATCTTGACCGCAGAGTTATCATTATCTTATTAACTAACCGTGTACATCCATCGCGTAATAATAACAAAATAAAAGCCTTCAGACCGAAATTACATGATAAGGTCATGAAAAAGCTTATTAATGACGGATTAATTTAAAAATACGTCTTCTAAAGTCTATATCCTAAAATGACGATAAGATATTAAGATATGTTGATAGTATAATAATTTTATTTTTTGGGCGACGCAGTCCCGCTGCAAGCGAGATTGCATTAAATGAGGTGCAATTTTATAACTTGATATTTTTGTTGTAATTATAGAGCAATTCTGATAGATAAAATTTCTTAATGATTAACAAATTATTAAGCTTTTTTTCAAGGCCGTAAAAAAATATCATTTATAAGATTAAGATAAGGCATGAGCACTTTTCGAGTGCAGATATGAGGTGTCATGGGTTTATTTGTAGATAAAATTTTAGGTGCATTTTCCAGTGATCTTGCTATCGATCTTGGTACAGCAAACACACTCGTTTATGTTAAAGGTAAGGGTATTGTATTGAATGAACCTTCAGTTGTTGCGGTTCGAACGGACAATCGAATGAAAAACCGTGTTCTTGCTGTTGGTCTTGAGGCTAAAAATATGCTGGGTCGAACACCCGGCCATATCGTAGCCATTCGCCCAATGCGTGATGGTGTTATTGCTGATTTTGAAGTTACCGAGGCGATGCTCCGACATTTTATTCACAAGGTCCATAACCGGCGTACATTTGTCAGGCCGAGAATTGTTATTGCCATTCCGTCCGGAATTACACAGGTTGAAAAACGTGCTGTCAGGGAATCAGCCGAATCTGCAGGGTCGCGCGAAGTATTTCTGATCGAAGAACCCATGGCCGCTGCAATCGGAGCCGGTCTTCCTATCACTGAACCGATCTGCAACATGGTTGTCGATATCGGCGGTGGCACCACGGAGGTTGCGGTAATATCTCTGGCTGGAATTGTTTACAGCAGATCAATCAGGGTGGCCGGGAATAAGATGGATGAGGCTATCATTCAGTATATCAAACGTAAATATAACTTGCTGATAGGTGAACGAACAGCTGAAATTATTAAAACAACAATCGGGAATGCATACCCGGAAACTCAGGATTTGGAGACAATAGAAGTCAAAGGCAGGGACCTTGCATCGGGAATACCCAAAATTTTGGCTATTGATTCAGAAGAGATACGGGTAGCCATTTCCGAGCAGATAGATGCTATTGTTGAAACAGTCAAAATAGCTCTGGAACAAACACCGCCGGAGCTTGCTGCCGATATTGTGGACAGGGGAATCGTTTTGACAGGAGGCGGTGCACTATTAAAAAATATAGACAAACTTCTCAGGGAGGAAACCAGCCTTCCGATAACTATAACCGAGGATCCGTTATCAACGGTGGCGCTTGGCTCTGGTGAAGCTCTTGACAGTATTGAAATCCTCAAACAAGTTGTGATTACATAGTTTCATGTTCTCCAAAAAGATGGTGATGATTATTGGCGTGATCGTTTTGATTGCTGTCAACATCATACTCCTTTCTGTTTCCAATCGCTACTATCAATCTTATGGTCCGGGGCGGATAGCTATCTCTTTAATTGCCCCTTTTCAGGAGGCTGTTTCCCGTTCAATTCGTTTTGTAAGAGATATCTGGGGCCACTACTTCTTTCTCGTTAAAGTGGCACAAGAGAATGATAATTACAAAAGAGCATTAAGTCATGCAATTGAAAAAGATAACCTGTATAGGGAACTTAAGCTTTCCAACATTCGTTTCCGCAGTTTACTTAACTTTCAGAAAACCATTGCCAATAAAGTAATTGCTGCCGAGGTTATCGGCAAAGATCCCTCTCCCTGGTTTAAGACAATAATGATAAATAAGGGAAAAGATAATGGTGTGGAAAAAGGTGCGGCTGTTGTGATTCCTCAAGGAATTGTGGGGCAGGTTGCAGAGGTCTCGACCCATAATTCCAAAGTTCTTCTGATTATTGACCATAGCAGTGCCGTCGATGCATTGGTGCAGAGGACTCGGGCGCGCGGGATTATTAAAGGCACATCCTCTGACCGATGCCTTTTTAAATATGTTCTGCGTAAGAAAGGTGTTGCCGTTGGCGATACCGTTGTTTCGTCTGGATTGGATGGTGTTTTTCTAAAAGGACTCCCGGTGGGTCACGTATCGGGTGTTATCAGGCCTATCTCGGGGATCTTTCAGGAAGTGTCAGTTACACCATACGTTGATTTCGAAAAACTTGAAGAGGTTCTGGTTGTATTGAACCCCAAAAAGCATAAGTTTCAGAGCGAGCAATGACGTATTGTTTTCATGTCGGCATCTGTATTTGTCTGGTGCTTCTTCAGACAACGGTTATGCCCTATTTCAATTTGTTCGACAGGTTTTATGATCTGCTTTCTCCGTTTGTTATTTATT
The DNA here is from genome assembly GCA_034658755.1 of Thermodesulfobacteriota bacterium. Classification (GTDB taxonomy): domain Bacteria; phylum Desulfobacterota; class Desulfobacteria; order Desulfobacterales; family UBA11574; genus S5133MH16. The sequence goes on from JAYEFV010000248.1 coordinate 6,833, forward strand.
TAAGTCTTTTTCATTCTCTTCGTCAAAGCATACCTGTCATACTCTTTTCTGGAGTTATGATGGATAGCCTTTCCGGAGGCCCGTTTGGGCTATATTTAACAACCTATATCTGGCTTTTCGCAGGGGTTCGGTGGATTATTACATTTTTACATGTAGGAGACAGCTTTCTTTTGCCATTTATTGTTGCTGCAGGCGTTTTACTGCAAAATTGCATATTTATAGGAATCATTACCATGTTCAAGCCGGACATGCAGTTTTTATCAGCGGCCATAAGCATTGTTGCGGTACAGGTTTTGTGGGCAATATTCACCGGGCCGATTTTCCTGATGTTATTTAATTATTCTCATAACAGATTGAATAGATGGCGTAAAAAAGTGTTTGTCAAAGAAAGTGGATTGTATCTCTCGCATTTTTTCCGATATTAGCGGGAAAAACAAAGATATTTTTTGGATTAGTTAGAAGCTGTTTCAAAACTTCCCGTCCAAAATTCCAATTGTGACCTGGGCGCTCGTGCCCCAGGCTGCCTCGGCTTGCCCGTCCGCCATAGGCTGCGTCTCAGGCGAATGCCGGGCGGGCTTGCAATAGCAGGCAGGGCGAAGCGAATTCACTAATAAAAGAAATTCATTGAGGTCCCCTTTGGGCAAATATTTAAAAACCGCAGACACGGATTGGTACAAACAACGTTTAACCCGGGTGATGTTATGCGTTGCAGGAGCCTTTTTTATTCTTTTATCACGTTTATTTTATCTTCAGGTGATTGAGGGGCAGGAGTTAAGGCGACTTTCAGAAAACAACTGTATTCGGCTGCAAAGTACAGATGCTTCCAGAGGGATGATTTTTGATCGTAATGGAATACTCCTCGTTGATAATCGGCCGGCGTTTGATCTTAGTATTATTTTAAAAGACGCCAAACCGGTTGATTGTACTATTGAAAAGCTGGGTAAGCTGATTAACGTTCCTGTGTCGGAGCTTATGAAAAAAATTGGGCATAATAAAGGTCTTTCATCCTATAAACCGATTCTTTTGAAACAGGATATCGGGCGAGATGGCCTTGCGGCTGTGGAGGTTCGAAAATTCGATCTTCCCGGTATTGTCCTAAATATCAAGCCGCGAAGACACTACATCAAAACACAGAGCGCCGCCCATCTGATCGGATATTTGAGTGAAATCAATTCTGATGAACTCAAATCAGGAAAGTATCCGGAGTGTAAAGGTGGTGATTTGATCGGAAAGTTTGGTGTAGAAAAGGTATTTGAGCGGTTTTTGAAGGGAAAGCGAGGGGGACGACAGGTCGAAGTAAATGTCATGGGACAGGTTGTTAAAGTCTTAAAAACGGTTGACGCCCTGCCCGGGCAAAATATTTATCTGACCATTGACTACATTTTGCAGAAAAAGGCGGAAGCACTTTTAGAAGGCGCAGCCGGTGCTGTGGTAGCCATGGATCCGGAAACAGGCGATATACTTGTAATGGCAAGCTCCCCTTCATTTGACCAGAATGCTTTTGTTGACGGTATGTCACACAAACAATGGGAGTCTCTTATTTCCAATCCGTTAAGGCCGATGGAGAACAAGGCTATCCAGGGTGAGTATCCTCCGGCATCTACTTTTAAGATTGTAACCGCAATTGCAGGGTTGGAGGAAGGTGTTATCGATGAAAACACAACTATAAACTGTCCGGGGTATTATAAATACGGGAATCGTATATATAGATGCTGGAGACATGGAGGGCACGGCAGTGTAAATATTTTTAAAGCATTGGCTGAATCCTGTGACGTCTTTTTTTACCAAGTGGGTCAAAAGCTGGGCATAGATCGACTCGCGTTTTACGCTAAGGCATGTGGTTTGGGTTCTGCAACCGGGATAAATCTGAACGATGAGGCAGCAGGGATAGTTCCCTCCGCGGCCTGGAAAAAGCGGCGAACCGGCATTGCCTGGCAGGGAGGAGAGACCCTTTCAGTTGCCATCGGGCAGGGGTATAATCTATCAACGTCGCTGCAGATGCTGGTTCTGACTTCGGCATTGGCAAATGGCGGAACAATATATAAGCCATTGATACTGGAATCGGTTAAAACAGTAAATGGTGATATTGTTATTCAAAGCAAAAGACAGGTTATCGGCAGGTTGCCTGCCAGCAAAAAAACATTGGCGATCGTCCAAAAAGGTTTGTGGGAAGTGGTTAACAGTCCCAAAGGAACTGCACGGATTGCACATATTAAGGGTGTTGATATAAGTGGAAAAACCGGAACCGCACAGGTGGTTGGACGTCATAATGAACCCAATCTATCTGAAAAAGATATGCCGGACCATTTCAAAGCTCATGCATGGTTCGTGGCTTATGCTCCATCGGTGAATCCACAAATAGCCGTTGCCGTACTTGTAGAACATGGAGAACACGGATCAAGTGCAGCGGCACCAATAGCAAGGGAAATAATTAGGACATATTTGGAAAAGGATGAATATGTAAGGCAGCTGAAAGCTGAAATCTCCAAGCAATAATAATAGTTATATGGAGCGTAGCTACCATGTTTGATCGGCGGTTTGTAAAATACTTTGATTGGGGCTTCTTGGGGCTCACTTTTTTAATCGGACTAATAGGTCTTGTTACGCTATACAGCGCGGTAGCATCAGCGACTCCCACGCCGCAAAAAACACTCTATTTTAAACAAATAATCTGGTATTGTATCGGGATGACCGGTATGGTTTTGTCTTTTCTGATTAATTATAAATCATTGTATCGATGGTCTCCCGCAATCTATGCGGTATGTATAGTGCTTTTGATATCTGTATTAATGATGGGGAAATATGTAGGAGGAGCAAGGCGCTGGCTCATATTGGGCCCTTTTTCAATTCAACCGTCAGAGCTTGTCAAGATTGCCGTGATAATTAGTCTGGCAAGATACTATTCCAAATTTTCAGATACCAGAGGTTTCTCCTTGCGAGAACTTTTTACCCCTTTGATATTGACGGCAATTCCTTTTATTTTAATCGTTAAACAACCGGATTTAGGGACAGCCATGGTGGTGGTTTTGATTGCCGGTTTCATGACTGTTTTTGTAAAAATTGAAAGGCGCTCGCTTTTATATATTATTACTGCGTGTGCGATAACCGGTCCTTTGGTCTGGTTTTTGCTGAAAGATTACCAGAAGAAACGGATATTAACATTTATAAATCCAGACCGTGACCCGCTGGGTGCAGGTTATCATATTATACAATCCAAAATTGCCATAGGTTCCGGCATGATCTTCGGCAAAGGATTTTTGAAAGGGACTCAGAACGCACTCTCCTTTTTGCCCGAGCAACATACCGATTTCATATTTTCAGTTTTGGCCGAGGAATGGGGATTTGTGGGGTCGGTGGTTATCCTTTTTCTTTTTCTTATGTTTATTATTTGGGGATTAAATATTGCGTATAGATGCAGAGATCCTTTTGGAACTATTCTGGCTGTAGGCATTACGGCAATGATGTTCTGGCAGGTTTTTATTAATGTTGGAATGGCTATGGGCCTGATGCCGATCGTCGGTGTGACGCTGCCATTTATCAGCTATGGAGGCTCATCCATCGTTAGCATAATGATTTGCGTCGGCCTTTTAATGAGTATAAGCATGAGGCGCTTTCTGATTGAATGATCGAGAAACATTATGCTTGAATTGACCGGACAATGTTCCCTCAGCTATTTCCAGTATATTCACTTTCATCCTAAGCGGATGTTTTGCCCCGGCTTGTCCGGGTTATGGAGGATGTATGAGAAAAACAAAGGAGCCGGAAAAGATAAACACTTTTTTTGGAGCCGGCACCAGTATTGAAGGTACAATCGAGTTTAATAATACCGTCAGGCTGGACGGAAATGTTAAAGGAAAAATTCGTGGTAATCAAGGTACGGTGATTATAGGGGAAAAAGCTGTTGTGAACGCAGAGATAATTGTTGATGTTGCAATAATCATGGGTGAGGTAAACGGTACAATCCATGCAAAGGAAAAAATTGAGGTTTATCCGCCGGGTCGTGTTGTGGGTGATATTCAGGCTCCGGTTGTTTTTATTGAATCCGGAGTTGTTTTCAATGGAAATTGTTTTATGAAAGTCTGAGCCCTTTTTTTTATCAATGTAACAGATTTAATTTTAACGGGAAATAAGGTATAAAAGAAAAATTTAAAAAAACCTTTGACAACCTTTACCACTGATGTTATAGACCGCCGAGTTAAAAAAATGAGTTTGTATAAATCGCGTTTACAGGTTTCACGGATGGAGGATCTATAGATGAAAATAGTTGGTTTAAACCGGAAAGGTTGTATTATCTTCTATTTTATATTAGCCTCTCTATTGTTTGCGGGAGTTGCTTTTGGCGCAGGTGGAATAACGGTTATTCCTGATTGGACGCTTTGGGTCCAAATGGCCAATTTTCTGCTTATTGTATGGGTGTTAAATATTATTTTATTCAGGCCGATTCGCAACATTCTGATCCAAAGAAAGGGAAAAATTACCAACCTTGAGCAGAATATCGAAACTTCAGACAAGGAAGCAAAGGAAAAAAACGAGGCCTTTGATTTGGGGATTAGAGATGCTAGGGCTAAAGGATTAAATGAAAAGAATGTCCTGTTAAATGAGGCTGCTGACCAAGAAAGAGAGATAATCGATAAAATTAATCAAAAGGCTCAGGCAGACCTTGTCGAAGTGCGTGAAAAGATTGCAAAGGATGCCGAGGCGGTAAGGGCATCTTTACAAAAGGAGATTGATACCTTTGCGAGTGCTATTGGTGAAAAAATTCTGGGGAGGGCTGTTTAATGAACCTGATTACTAAAAGACGGTCCGGTATTGGTCGCAAGAATCTGATTATAGCAAAAGGTTCTGCCATGATGGTTATATTGGCCGTGTTTTTATTCTGTTTTGTCGGAACTGTTGCAGCTTCGTCAGAAGGTGAGGGCGGCCATGAAGGAGTTAAAGGATGGGTAGCGACGGATACTTACCGGGTTATGAATTTTGCTGTTTTGGCAATAGGCCTTTTTTTTCTGTTACGCAAGCCGGTATCTCAGGCACTTGATTCCAGAATTAAAGGTATAAAAGATCAGCTTAGCGAACTGGAAGCTAAGAAAAAGGATGCCGAAAAAGAGTTGGCAAAATACAATGAAAGGCTTTCGCATTTGGAACAGGAGGCCGAGAAGCTTATCGAAGAGTATATAAGGCAGGGAAACGAGGCCAAGGCAAGAATTATCGATGAGGCAAAAAAGACTGTCGAGAAACTGGAAGAACAGGCCCGCCGCAATATTGAACATGAGTTCAAACAGGCCAAAATAAAACTGCAGCAAGATATACTCGAAAAAGCGCTTGTTAATGCTGAAACCTTGATAAAGAATAATATTACAACCCAGGATCAGGATAAATTGGTAGATGAATATTTAGAAAAGGTGGTGGCATAATGAAGAATTTGAAAGTAGCCCGGCGTTATGCCAAGGCACTTCTGATTATCGGCAAAGAGAATAATGAGGCTGAGACCTATAAAGAAGAACTTGATCGATTTTCAGATTTAATGACAAGTGAAAAAGAGCTTGAGCAGGCAATTACAAACCCGCTTTATGATGTGGGAGGCCGTAAAAAGGTTTTGCAGGCGATAATTGATAAGGTAAATATTTCCAAAATTATGGCATCTTTCCTGCTTTTGCTGTTTGACAAAGGACGGTTTGGATTTCTAAGTGATATCAATGAGTTTTATAAAA
>JAYEFV010000249.1:0-3211 GCA_034658755.1 Thermodesulfobacteriota bacterium
AATGTTTCCCCTGCAAAAACGCCACAGGCGGAACTATGGATGGGGGCTCATCCCAAAGCGCCTTCCATGGTAAAATGTGACGGCAACTGGATATCATTGTTTGAATTGATTGAGAAAAACCCAGACCATATTCTTGGGAAAAAAGTTGCAGAAAAATTTAACAATAGGCTTCCGTATTTGTTCAAGGTACTGGCCGCAGCAAAACCGCTGTCCATTCAGGCTCACCCCAGTATAGATCAGGCCAAACAAGGTTTTGAAAGGGAAAACAGACAAGGGATTCCTTTAGATGCTTACAACAGGAACTATAAGGATGATAATCACAAGCCCGAGTGCATTTGCGCTATGACTCTTTTCTGGGCGTTGAACGGTTTTCGGAAAATTTCGGGCATTGTTGCCCTTATGGAAAAAATTTGTCCGCAAAGATTGAAAAAACAGCTTGATACGCTTCGAGGGCAACAGGGTCCGATGGAGTTAAAAAATTTTTTCCGGACCCTGATGACAATGAATCGCGAACAGCAGAAGCAAATCATTGCCCATGCCGTATCAAATGCAAAAAAGTTTACGGATGATGATCCGGCCTATAAATGGATGATAGATCTTCATAAAGAATATCCGGCGGATATCGGGGTGTTTTCTCCCATTCTCCTAAACCTGATATGTCTTGAGCCGGGCCAGGCAATGTTCCTTCCGGCCGGAGAACTTCATGCGTATCTTGACGGCGTAGGGATTGAATTAATGGCAAATTCGGACAATGTGCTAAGGGGCGGTCTGACGCCAAAGCATATTGATATGCCGGAGCTATTGAATGTTCTTAATTTTGAAGAACGCAAGGTAAATATTCTAGAGACAGAACAAATCAACCAATGTGAATGTGTATATGCAAGTCATGCTGAGGAGTTTATTCTGTCTATTATCCATGTAAAAGAGGGTATAATCTATAACAGTCCCGCCCACAGGAGCATTGAAATACTCCTCTGTACAGATGGAAAAGCAACTATTACCGATCTCGGGGAAAATGATAAGGTTGTCATTGACAAGGGAAAATCGATTATAATACCTGAAGTTGTAACAAAATACAGTATCCAAGGAAATGCCGCCTTTTACAAAGCAGCGGTTCCGCTTTGATTTCCAATACAGAGAGAACGCTCCACGACGGCGTATATCTCTTTCCAACCGACTGAAACTTGTGCTTAAGCACCCGTAAGCTCGAGCCGCGCCAGAGTTATGAGTCTGTTGATTAATGGTCTTTTCGCACAATCTCTGCGTTATGCTCAAAAAATAATCCTCGGAATATCAAATATATGCCTATGGTTATTTTTTTCGCATGCCTTGATCTTGAACGAAAATCCTCATTAATCAACAGACCCAATTATGAAGAACAATTTATCGCTAAATTATCCCATTGATTTACTAAGTCATAATATCATTCGGCTCGGGCTAACGCGTGCTAAAGCCCTTCAAACAGTCAGTCAGTTTCCAAGAGAAACACGGCGTCGCTACGCTGCACCGAAATCAAATGCGCTTACCCTGTTTTCGTTTAAAAAAAGTCTTGACATAAAAAAGTCGATGCTATAGGTGTTGCAAAAAAGATTATATAACGTAAGGAAAATAAATGGTGCATAATAAATCAGGTAGCGATTATTTTTATTATTGGTATTTTTTTAATACCGGTCTGCCTGGGGTGCGCTGATACAAGAACAACTTGCAAAGCGAAAAAAACCGTGGGTAGACGGAAAACCCCACGGTTTTTTTATTTTTAAAGGCCGTGGAGAAAAAAGCTTCGCGGCCTTTTTTGTTTAAAAGGAGGAGTCCATCATGACGTATTTAGGCAAACGAATCCGGATAGAGCGGATACAGAATCGGGATAGCGGAAAAACTGTAATTGTTCCAATGGATCACGGCATTTCCATGGGTCCCATAGACGGTCTCAAGGATATGAAAGATGCAATCCATAAAGTGGCCGAAGGGGGAGCAAATGCCATAGTGGAGCATAAGGGTTTGGTGGGTGAAGGTCACCGCGGGGGGGGCAAGGATATCGGACTGATAATCCATTTGTCTGCCTCTACGAGTCTTTCGCCGTATCCCAATGTGAAAACACTGGTCTGTACGGTTGAAGAAGCCATCAAACTTGGTGCAGATGCTGTATCCATACATGTGAATCTAGGGAACGGCCAGGAAAAAGAGATGCTTAATGATTTTGGGCGGGTGAGCAATGAAGCCCGCATGTGGGGCATGCCGTTGCTTGCCATGATTTATCCAAGAGGCGAGAAAATCAAAAATGAATACGACGTAAACGCGGTTAAGCATGCCGCACGTGTAGGAAACGAGATGGGAGCAGATATTGTAAAAGTTTCATACACCGGCTCTGTGGAGACATTTAAGGAAGTCGTGTCAGGGTGTTCGGTTCCTGTTGTAATTGCCGGTGGTCCTAAAATGGATTCAGACCATGAGATACTCGAAATGGTAAAAGGTTCTATTGACGCAGGCGGTGCAGGTGTCTCCATAGGCCGCAATGTGTTTCAGCATAAAGATCCTACGCGCATGGTACGGGCGATTTCAGCCATTGTTCATAAAGGCCGTAATGTGGAAGATGCGCTTAAAATTCTAAATCGGGAGTAATATTATGCGAAAACTATGGGTAAAGGCAGATCCCTGGGATAAGAAAATAGTGACTACGGCTCTTGAAGGGGGTGCGGACGGTATCATGGTGCCCAAGGGATTTTCCCAAAAAGTAAAAGAGCTGGGAAGGATTCAGACCATTTCTGAAGACGGTGACCTAAAGCTTGGGAAAGACGTGGTCTTTTTTACCATAACAAGCGGCGAAGACGAAGAAAAAATAGTCAAGCTCAGTCAGAATAAGCGTGTCATTCTTGAGTGCACTGACTGGACAGTCATTCCTCTAGAGAACCTTATCGCAAAAGGCGCAAAGGTCATTACACAGGTTCGCGATTTAAAAGAGGCGCAAACCGCTTTCGGCATTCTTGAAAAAGGTGTAGACCATGTTCTTTTTCATACAGACGATGTGATAGAGTTGAAAAAAGCACTCTCCTGGTTTCGTTCGGAAGGGGATAAAATATCTCTTCAAGCGGCCGAAATTGTCGAAGTCAGGTCAGTGGGGATGGGAGACAGGGTATGTGTGGATACCTGCACGTCAATGGACATGGGCCAGGGGATTCTGGTTGGAAACAGCAGCAGTGCTCTTTTTTTAATA
>JAYEFV010000250.1:0-12502 GCA_034658755.1 Thermodesulfobacteriota bacterium
CACGATGGATGTCGACATCGTCCATAACCGATCTCCCGAAAATATTGTCAAACTGCTTGCGTTTCTCAAGTCAATTGGCGCATTTCATCGTCGCCTAGACGACAAGGTAATTGAACCAATGGAACGGGATATTTCAGGAGAAGGCCATGCTCTATTTTCGACCCAGTTGGGTCCTCTATACGTCCTTGCTGTGATTGAGGAAGGGAAAACCTATGATGACCTGCTTGAACACACAGTGGACGTCAAATTTAGAGGCCACACGATTAAGGTTCTCGATCTTAAGATGATGATCGAACTTAAGAGAGCCTCAAGAGACGCCAAAGACAAACAGCGACTCCCGGTTCTGGAAGAAACACTGCGACAACTCCAGGAAGAGAATGGCTCCGGCTTAGCAGCAGGAAGAACTAGCGACAAAAACGACACAATCATCAGCGAGCCTGTGGTCAAACCTTGATCATTGATTAAAGTAGTATAAAATACAGGTAAGCGTTCAAAGGTTCACGGTTAATAGCCTTGCCATTTTTTCTGCCTGAGGACTTATCTGTTAGATTCCGCATTTTTTCGATGATAAGAGCAATTGAAGCTAGTGGCAAAAAGTGTGGGGTTTATCCCTCAATAACAAATAAAGGTTTGTATTTCAATTGTTCACTTTCCAAAACGTCCATATTATAGCAAGCAATATTCCATTTTAGAAATTAGTTCCTTTTCGATATATACTTCCTAAGTCAGGAATTTTAGCATTTCTCGGAAAGAGCTACCCTGCAATTTTTGAATGCACATATCCTTTGAAACTTTTCAGTTTATTTCCTCCTAATATTACCCAAATTAGTGCAGTACCTGTCAAAAAAATGGCACTTTAACTGCTAAATATTATCAAAATATTTGTAGAGTGCAATTCGCTTATTTAAGCTAACTGTCTGGAATCTAATCACTTCCATGTCTTTTTAGGGTATCTAAATGATTTGGCATGATTTCTGCTGTAATTATGAGTCAAGCTCGGAAATCTCTTTGAAATCATTATGTATTAACGCAGTTAAGTGGCGCCCCAATATAACATAGAGCATGATGACGTTATGGTAACCTATTTAATTAAATAATATTTTCACGAAAAATGCACGTTCAGAAGCTGCTGCCCTATAGACATACTAGAGCAGATTGTAAATGTCTCAACATACCAACGTATACAGACCAAATTGACGAAAGGCCTAATTAGTTTCCATCCAGAAATTGCTCTTTTCCGCAATCTCTGCGTCAATCTGCGGAATTACTTGTGTGGCGTACCACTTGTATGCCTCCGCGTAATTCCTTGATTTCCTTGACCTTGCGAAAAATTGCTAATTTCTGCATTGGAAACTTAATTTGGTCCATTATAGATTTATGGATGGGCACTAATTAATCATGCGGCTTTTAATTATTTTGCCGCAATGGAGCATAATAATAAAAAAGAGGTGCTTTTACTGCTTACTTTAGGGCCTATCAAGTCAATGACAATCAAATGTTTACAGCTTCTTTGTTCTCATGTGGGGTTCTTTCAACGCTCGTGCTGCCCACGGCGGCACTCACTTGTAATGCAGCGGTTAAAAAGGAGTCAATAAGCGAGGGGGATGCGGGACGAGGCTATTACTTTCGGTAGTAAGCAGAGCCGGGAAAGAGCAAAAATAACCATTGGAGGTTAGCACCATGAAAAGGATTTTCATTAGTATTATTGTAATAACGTTCTTGATGTTCAGCGGTTTGCTGATTGGAGTTTATGCTCAGGAAAAAAATGCGGACAAAGAGAGCAAATTGACTGTTCCCTGGGATGAATTCAAAAAATTAGTGAATATTGATGAAAATGAGATTGTCATTTCCCTGGAAACGTTTCAGAAGCTTTTGGCCCAGACAGGAGTAAAAACCACACCTCCCCATACCTTGAGCCAAGGCAATGTGGTGCTGAAACGCACGGAATTCAAGAAACTGATTGACACGATGAAGCCTCCTTCAGGACGGGACACGAGACCTCCGTTTGATTATTTGATAACCAAGGCGATCTACTCCGGGAAAATGCAAAAAAAAGATACCATTTTTAAAGGGACTTTTAATGTGCATGTTCTGAAGAAAGAAGCGTTTGTAAAAGTACCGATTCTACCTCAAAACATTGCCCTGGCAGATATTAAGATCTGCAATGAACAGGCGCTGTTGGTCAGTGAAAACGGCTATCATAATGTCATCCTATCACAGGCAGGTGAATACGTGGTGACGGCTTCATTTTCCCTAAAATCATCACTTGAGAAAGGGCCACATAAGGTTGATCTGTCAATCCGGCAGACACCGATTACGCTTCTGAAACTTGAGTTGCCATTGAAAGATATTGATGTAGAGGTTCCCCAGGCACAGCAGGTGCTGACCACTATTAAAGACAACGTGACAATCGTTTCTGCAGTGATGACACAGGGGCGCTCTATCAGTGTGCGGTGGAGGAAAAAGGTCGCTGTAGCAGAAAAGATCCCTCCTAAGCTTTACAGTGAAGTGAGTCACCTTATTTCCATTGAAGATGATGCCCTGAAAATCAATTCGGATATCAATTACAATATCCTTCACAGTGAAGTCGACGCTATTCGGCTGGCCATTCCAGAAAACATGAATGTGCTTGCCGTATCCGGTGAAGGTGTGGGAGAGTGGCAGGAGTCTGTGCAACAGGATCAACGTTTGCTCTCTATTCCCTTTACTTATGGCAAAAAGGGGTCAGTCACGGTGAGGGTTACTACGGAAGTAGCTATTTCTGAAAAAGGGGTGGTGAGCGCGTTTTCAGGAATACGGACATTGGACACGGTTCGGGAAACAGGTTCCATCGGCATTGAACTCAACACTAGTGCGGAGGTTCTTGTAACGGAAAGAGGGGGATTAGAAGAAGTTGCCATACAAAAACTTCCCCGTCCCCTGATAAATAAGTCAGTTAAACCTCTCATCAAAGGATTCAAATATCTCAAACACCCCTACAACCTGGCGCTTAGCATAAAAAAGCATGAGAAAATTGCGGTGCCGGTTGCAACAATTAACGCTGCTAGCGTTGTCACGCTATTTACAGAAGACGGGAAAATTGTTCACCGGCTGGTGTACCAGATAAGAAACAGCGCCAAACAGTTCATGGAGATCCATCTTCCTGAAAATGCGGATGTTTGGAGTGTGTTTGTGGGCAACCGACCTGTTGAGTCGTCTATCAATTCAGGTGGAAAGCTCCTGGTGCCGCTTATACGCTCCCGCTCTGTGAACAATCGTCTTGATACCTTTCCTGTCGAGGTTATCTATTGTATGGTGGAAGATAGGTTATCTACGTTTGGATTGCAGGAATCGAGCCTGCCGGAAGTAGATTTGTTGATTAGTCAGCTTATGTGGTCCGTGTATCTACCCAATGATTACTCCTATATCTATTTTAACAGCACACTGGAAAAAGAGGAAATCATACGCGGCCTGAATGTCTTTACCGGTGCTCAGAGACAATATAATGAAAGCGCTATGAAGGAACTTGGGGAATTAGGCCAAAGGAGAAGGCGGGATGAGATAAAAAGGGTATATAAGGGAAAGGATTATAAGAGCAGCTTCAGAAATGTCCCGCTGCAAGAACAGCAGATGTCCAGTCAGTTTGATGCTGAAATGGAATTTAGCGGCCGTTTGGAGGGGCTTGCCAAGCAAGGGGCTCCGCAGGCTGTGATATCCGGAGGAACGGCCGGAACCGGTGTATTGCCGATCCAGATACAGGTGCCGACCGGAGGACAGGTATACCGATTTGCAAAGACCATTATTAAGACCGAGGATCCGCTCACTTTCAGTGTGGTCTATACCCGATTGTGGGTTACCAAACTGCTTAAATGGATTTTTTGCGTATTTATAATACTGATAATCTATCTGAAGAGAAAAAGGCTGAAGAGACTCTGGCGCTGGCTAAGCGAAAAAGCAAATGCCATAATCAATCTGTTCAGAAAACCGGAAAGCACAGCCAGGAAGTTTGCTCAGTCCGTTATGGCCACTTTTGTGTTGATTGGTTTGGCAGCGGTCTTTTGGCCCGTTTCAAAACCGATGACCTTGCTATTTATCTTTCTTTTCTGGGTAAGCGCTGTTTATCAGATTCTCCGGTACTGGAAGAAAAGAGCGCTAAGGAAAGAACAGTCAAAAGGACGCATGGAAGAGCAAGCCTCTACCGAATAGCGGGCCTGGGGTCGAACCTTGATCATTGATTAAAATAGTATAAAATATAGCAAACATTTTAATAGCCGGGAGAGTGAATGCCTCTTGTCCAATTAGATACTAAGCATTGGTTAAAATGGACTCTCTGGCAAGCATTCCAGCTTCTATAAAGATCTGTTTTGTGTAAAATAATAGGAAAGCCCTTTCGATCCAGAGGAAAGAGCTGCTATCAGGGGTTCATGATGCTGAATCACTCTGTGAAATACTTCTACCAAGTTAATAACAATGCGTAAAATCATTTTATACGTTTTTTCTTCGTTGTTGCTTCTCGGTCCGGCTTGGGCAGCCGGAGACGAAGACTCCCTTCGCCATCCGCTGGATGCCCACCTTTCCAAGACCGACACGGCTGATTTGCCGGACATGATGGAAAAACGCTATGTCCGGGTGCTAACCACCATGAATCGCACCAACTTCTTTCTGGCCGGTGCAAATCCTAACGGTTTTGAATACTCCATGCTCAAGGAGTACGAAAAATTTCTCAACAAGAGAATTAAACGCAGGGAGCTGAAGCTGACCCTGGAGTTTATACCGGTGCCTCGGGACAGACTGCTTCGCGATTTGGTGGCTGGTTACGGCGATATTGCTGCCGCCGGCCTGACCATAACCGAACAGCGAAAAAAACAGGTCGATTTTACCCGCCCGTATCTCACCGGCGTTGGCGAACTGCTGGTTACCTACAAGAAGGTGAAAGAGCCAGGCAGCCTGGAAGAACTATCGGGAAAACAGGTGTTCGTTCGGAAAAGCAGCAGCTACTACGAGAGCCTTACCATTTTTAACCAGCGGCTAAAAAAGGCAGGCAGGCGGCCGGTGAAAATCGTGGAGGCCGACGAGAATCTGGAGACCGAAGACATTCTTGAGTTGGTTAACACCGGAGCCATCAAACGGACTCTATGCGACAGTCACATCGCCCGAATTTGGGCAGACGTGCTTCACGGCATCAAGGTTCATGAGGACATTAAGCTACGAAAAGGCGGAAAGATAGCCTGGGCGGTACGAAAAAGCAACCCGAAGCTGAAGCTGAGCCTGGATCGTTTTATCAAAGGACACCGCGAAGGGACCCTGCTGGGAAACATTTTTTTCAAACGGTATTACAAGGAAAATGCCTGGGTAAAGAACCCCATGAAAGGCGAAGCCGGTAAAAAGGTTCAGCAGTACCAGCCTATTTTTAAAAAGTACGCAGACCAGTACGGGTTTGACTGGCGGCTGATCCTGGCCATGGCCTTCCAAGAGTCTGGCCTGAACCACAAGAAGAAAAGCAGCCGAGGTGCGGTTGGGCTTATGCAGATCAAGCCATCTACGGCATCCGACCCAAAGGTGGGCATCAAAAACGTTCATAAGCTCGAAAACAACGTCCATGCCGCCGTTAAATACCTCGATTTTATTCGAAGCCGGTATTTCAGCGATGAAGAGATCCGCTCCCGGGACGGCGTCCGACTTTCGCTGGCCGCATACAACGCAGGTCCGGCCAAGATCCGCACGGCCCGGAAGAAGGCCAAAAAAATGAAGCTTGATCCCAACCGTTGGTTCCGTAATGTGGAATTGGCAGCCCTCCGGACTGTGGGCCAGGAGCCGGTACAGTATGTAAGCAACATCAACAAGTACTACGTGATCTACAAAAACACCCTGGGAAGAGCGGAGGCAAGGAAAAAGGTAAAGGAGAAGATTCGATAATCCCGGTTTTCTGCGAGTTCGTTATACTCCTTCGTTCGTATGGAGCATTTCCGTGGCTATCCTTCTTAAAAGATTAGGGTCAAACTTTGATCTTTAATTGTGTAAAAAATCTCTCTGCAAGAATAACACAACGGAGATTTAAAACTATGTATCACCAGCTCAAAGAAGGTTCGGGTAACATTCTGGGATTTAAAATGGATCGCCCTGTTTGGCCTGTTTTCCCATATCCGGACAAAGTACTTCGACCGATCGGAAATCAAAGCGGCCTGGAAATGGATTCAAAGTTGAAGAACTTCAAGAAGATACCGCTGCTTTCAAAATCACGGTTCATTGCCGGCCTGCAATGTCCACTGCTACTTTGGTATCAGTGTTACAATTCCGAACTTGCGACAAAACCACCACCAAGCCAGCAAGTACTTTTTGACACGGGACATGAAGTGAGAAGAATGGCTACATAAAACAGGATAGACTGTTCCGAGATCAAACGAATATTTTTGACCAAAATGAGGATCGTAAGGGTTACTTAAAGAAGGATCGATTAGATAAAGATAGAACAAATATTTATAACCAAGATGGACATACAAAAGGGTATTTAAAGCAAGACAACTTATTTGAGGACAGGATTAATATATATAACGATTAGATTTTCCGATCAAGTTATACAATCGCTTCTCGATTCGATATAACGCGGATTCGCCGCTCTAAAAAAAGGTAATTCCTATACCATCAAGTTATCATAAACATTTTATGTTTACTAAAAGACGAATGGTCGGGGAATATCGATCCAATTCCAGAATATACTTGCCATACCCTTAAGGCTTTGAATCATTTTATTTTAAATGACTTTACAGGTTATGAGTATGAAAGATCTGCATCATCTTATACAGAAATTCAAGGTGGTGAAAAAGCGTTGAAAAACATGGGATGACGAGTGCTGTGCGGTGCATGACGGGACGGTCGGTAGTTTTGATGCATTGAGAATCCGTTTGAAAAATATTACCGAATGGAAGCTCGTCACAAAACGTGAAGGAGCTAATATAGCGCGTGCAGGAAAAATTGCAGCAGTTTCAGTTGCGCTTCTTGGCAGTGCTGCGCTTTCAACTGCAATAGTCGGAATGGTTGGAAGAACAACAGTTATCACCGTGGGGACTAAACTGTTTGGAAGGGTTGGTGCTCATAAGATTATACTTTGCCTGGAGGAATTCTGCCTTTTTGGCGGTAATGGAATTAACGTCATGAATGCTACAAATCGTGTAAAAATAAAGCCCGGTCTTCATTCTTGACAGAACCAGATAAATTGGAAAAAGATGGGGACATCCTATATCCCTTTTGTTAAGCACAAAGTGTAAATTTTTAATAAACAAGTTAATTAAACAAGATAAAAGTACGGCTGATTTCCGGACGCACTTCTCCTTAGGTCGTATGCCCCTAAACCGCTCTATTATGAACTTTTTCTTGACATACATAATTAGGTTGATTATTATAGCTATAAAAATCAACGTTAATTGGAGGATTTATATGCGAACAGTTCAAATGACCTTGGATGACGATCTTGTCGAAGAGGTCGATAAAATAGCCAGGGAGCTTAAAACGACCCGGTCTGCTTTTACTCGCGAGGCTTTGCGAGATGCAATCAAGTACTTTAACACATACCATCTGGAAAAGCAGCACCGAAAGGGATATACCTTACATCCAGTTAACAAAGACGAATTCATTTTATGGGAAAATGAACAGGACTGGGGGGATGAATGAAAAGAGGCGAAATTAGATGGTACAAATTCAAAGCTCCCGATAAAAAACGTCCGGTTTTAATTTTGACACGCGATTCTATAATAGAATATCTTGGGGAAGTCACAATAGCACCGATAACCTCAATTGTCCGGGACATACCAAGCGAGGTATTTATTTCGAAACAAGATGGTTTGATGAAAGATTGCGCCATCAATTTTGATCATATTCAGACAGTGTCAAAAGGAAAAATTGGATCAATCATAACAGCGCTCCCTAAAGATAAATTAGAGCAGGTACGCGAGGCTATTCAATTTGCGTTGGATTTGTAAAAGGCAATAAAGTTGGTCAATAGACCTTGATCCTTGATTAAGGGTTCGCGAAAAAATAACTTCGCAGAATTTGCGCTCGGATTTGGCTGATCCGAGAGAGCAAAACCACAGGAATAGCGAGCTATTTCGCGACCAATTTTATAAGATCGGGTGCGAGTGAGGTATCAGCCAAAGATGGGTTGAAGCTGAGATGTAAAAATGTGAAGTTATTTTTGCGCGAGCCCTAAACCATACTGACCAGACGAAAACCTAGGCGGTTGCTGCGACGGTCCGGTGAGCTGAGGCTACGTGATGCGCTCCGGCAATACCAGTCCTCGTTTCCCCAGTCACCACCACGTGACACTTTAGCCAAACCTGATGAAGGGCCTAGAGGTGAGTTTGAAGGGCTTTGAGAATAATAATTTCTATCAAACCAGTCCTGACACCACTCATGGACATTTCCATGCACGTCATAAAGTCCCCATGCATTCGGCTTTAACTGACCGATGGGATGAGTTTTACCTGCTGAATTTATTCTATACCAGGCGTATTGGCTCAATACTTTAATATCACTACTAAAACAATAAGCGCTTTCTGTGTCTGCTCTTGCTGCATATTCCCATTCAGCCTCAGTAGGAAGACGATATTTATTTGTTTCTTCTTTATTATTCAGCTTATGGATAAACTCCTGCACATCATTCCATGAAACTCTTTCCACCGGCCTTATGTCGTCCTTGAATTCACTTGGATTATTATTCATAATCTCAGACCACTGCGATTGAGTTACCTCATATTTACCCATATAAAATGTCTTACTGATTTTAACTATATGACGTGGGGTCTCATGATCCTCAGCTTGTTCAAGTTTTTTGTCTCCGCCCATTCTGAATGAACCCGCCGGAATCAAAACAAGTTCCATACCTATACTGTTGGTTATGGTTTCTGTCATATTAATCCTCAGAAAATTGTGTTTCCTGAAATACGTTCGTAGAATTGTCAATCGGGAGTCTATAAAAATTATTCCTATCCTATATCGCCAGTTTAATCAACAATATTCAATAATATTACATTCTTTTTGCTCTGAAAATGCTTTGATACAATTGTCTACTTCAGTTGCAACTTTTCCGCTCAATATCCGAAAACGATATTTGGGCACCCATACAATATGACTGGCAATACCACATGGTCTGTGTTAATCTTCGAAATCGACTCATTCGTTACTCCTTGGTTGTAGTTTTGGGGACAATTTAATCATGGAGTAGCATTAAGTCGTACAGATGGCAAAGCCTCTGCACTCTGACATGGCCCAAAGGGCCAGGGTTTTTATATTAGACTAAAAGTAAAGGATTGTCCCTTTATCCTTGTCTATACATTCCGGAGATTGTTTTAATTTGAAAAATTCAATGGGGTCTGGCATGTCCGGATCATGAAATTGGGAATGAGGCATGGGAGGAGAAATGGCGAAAAGAAAATATAGTATCGGACATATTTTGATGAAATCATTGACTTCGGAGCAGATCGCTGGCTTTTTGTACAGTGGAAAAATGAAATGGCGGCTCGAAGCTACCCCTATTTTATGGACTCACGTAAAGTTACTGACACATGGATTCACTGGTTGATTGACGCCATATTGGATGTCAAGCAAGATAAAGAATGGTTTTTAAACAAGCTTGCTGAGTGGCTTTCTGATCTAAAAGACAATACAAAAGCGGTGAAAAAACAGTGGCGCTGGCTGGCCTTATTAACCAGGGATCTTCCCCAGAGTGAAAAGATCAAAGTAAAACATCCTTCTTTTTGGGAGACCGTTCTTCCTGAAGGTGATTCCAAGGGAAATCTAACCGCCTCTCGGCGTAAAGGTTTGCGGGAAATGAAAGCCGGTCTATACCTTAAAACCGCCCTGGAAGTCTGGCAAAAGCAATTACGGCGTATTGTTCCTGATCCTGCCAATGCATATAAATCGAATTATGAGGAATATGCCCGGTGGGCTCAATCGTTATTTGAACTCAACAGAGACGAATACAGCGTTTTGATAAGTCACTGGCGTAAAAAACACAATCGCCGCCGAAACCTGTGGCGGGATATGAAAGCAAGGCATCTGCCGGTTGGTTGACAAAAGAGTAAAATCACCGTCCAAAAAAAATCGGTCTTCATTAATAATTTCCGGTCAAGCTGCTGAGTTAGTAGATAGTTGTATTCGTGCATTTACTTTTGGTTCTCGATATCGCATTAAATTTAGATACTTATCGAAGTTTTCATGCATTGCCAAAGTTTTTCCAGAAATGACAATGAGTCCTTTAAGTGGGGGTATGAAAAAACTTCCAAAGATACAACCCCGTTAAACCGCTTTAAAATTTTCATAACAATCTCTGATTTTTCCTTTGACAGCCTATTTAACGGCAAATGATCTTTATGATTTTCAACGC
Source organism: Thermodesulfobacteriota bacterium (assembly GCA_034658755.1). Classification (GTDB taxonomy): domain Bacteria; phylum Desulfobacterota; class Desulfobacteria; order Desulfobacterales; family UBA11574; genus S5133MH16. The sequence goes on from JAYEFV010000250.1 coordinate 10,358, forward strand.
CGTGAAGATGGATAATTGATGTTTTTTTGCCATATTGGTTAAAAACAGATTCCATATCGAACCCGTATACCATCAGATGACCAAGATCGATACAGACAGATAGGTTAAAATCGATCAAAATATTTTCCACCCATTCTATAGGATATGTCAGGGTTTCGATTGAAATCATTCTAGAGTTTACCCCGGTAGCGATGAAACGCCCTACGCTGCGGTAAAGACGGTCCTGCCACTTTTTGATGCGTTCGGTTTCGAATCCCTTTTCCTCATACGAGAGATGCAAGGTGTAGGTAGAAGGAGAGAGTGAAGCGGTAAGGTCCATGACTCTTTTTAGGGTTTCCATGGCGGCATGCCGGATTGACGGCTCAGGATCACTCAAGGATATGTCGGTGGGCAGATGTACATTATAGGTAAGATCAAACTCCTTTGACAACGACAAGAGTTTTTTTATTTCATGGTTTGACGGCAGACTGTCAGGAGCACTTTCAAAGAGTAGCAGTTCGATTTCATCCATATATGGGGCAAGCATTTTTACATTCTGTGTATAGCCGGTCGGATATATGTAAGATGTGGTTCCTATTTTGAATGGATATAAACCTTTGTATGATTTGGGAAGGGCAGGGTACATTGGCTAACTTCTCCAAATTAATAAAAAATACAGTGTGATTACCAACACGCACATCCATATCAGCGCCGAAAGCATCATCAGATCGCATGCCTTTTTAATATGATTCCGGTTGATTTGGTTAAATGGTATTCCCAAATAAGGTTTGGACACAAGACTGCCGTGATAATAATTGGGGCCGCCGAGCCGAATTCCGAGGGCGCCGGCAAAAGCTGCTTCCGAATACCCGGCATTGGGGCTCGTATGGTTGGCTCCTTCCGTGAGGGCAGTTTGAAATGTACGTACTCCTTTACGGTCAATTATTTGGGCTGCAAGTGATATGACGGGAATAGAGAAACGGGCCGGGATCAAATTGGCAATATCATCGATTCTGGCGGCAACTTTTCCGAAATCCCGGTATTTGTCATTTTTATAGCCGATCATGGAATCGAGTGTGTTTATCATTTTATAAGCCATTGCTAAAGGGGCGCCACCAATCGCAGCATAGAAAAGGGGTGATATGACGCCATCAACAAGGTTCTCACCGACAGTTTCCACCGTAGCACGGGAAATTTCCTCCGGGTTAAGGTTTTCAACATCCCTGCCCACAATAAGGGAAACTTTTGCTCTCGCATCATCAAATCGGGTTTGGGTGAGGGCCCTGAAAACTGCCATAGCCGAACTTTCCAGAGAACGAATTGAAATACAATAATAGATTATCAGAATCTCAGCACCGGCCTTTACCAGGGGATGTATGCATTGGGCGGTTTTTATCAGGACAAAGGTCAGGGTCCACGTTCCTGCGATAAGGGATATGGCAAAAAGGGCGCCGGAGATAGAAAGCTTTACCCTCAGGTTCCTGAAAAACGGTTCACCGGCTGTTATGGCCCGGCCTAACCACCGAATGGGATGGGGTAAGAGTGTTGGATCACCTAAAACAAGATCAAGTATAAATGCAGCGGGTATGATATATCCTGCGGTAGAGAGTTCCATATCAGAGATAAATATTTAAGCTTTAACACCCTGAAAGATGAACGTCGAACATTCGATGTTCATCTTTTCCAGCTGATTCTTCCTGAGAAATCCGGGCCAATAGTTTTTTCGCAAACATGCGGTTAATTTCACTTGTTTTCAGAGAAAATCGGATAAACCGATCAGAAAGACCAGTGAAATTTGCGCAGTTTCTAATGAGGATCCGATCGTGTGCCAGATGGTTGCCGAGGCCGTCAGCCGTAAGGTTTCCGTAAAGCCTTGCAAGAATAAAACAAGTGGTGCTCGGGAAAAGTTTTATGAAGGATGAATTTTTGAAGGTTTCAAACAGAATGTTTCTTTCCTGAGCAATAAATTTTACTGTATTCTCAATAAACGTTTGCACTTCGGCCGTTTGTTTCATCAGATACTGCACTGCCATCTGGGCCAGGCTGTTAACACTCCAGGGAAGTAAGTATGTTTTGAATTTTTTAATAATTACGGGAGATGATATCAGAAACCCGATCCTTAGTCCGGGGATCCTGAAAAATTTGGACATTGAATTCAAAACCATT
>JAYEFV010000251.1:0-3201 GCA_034658755.1 Thermodesulfobacteriota bacterium
GGTTAAGATTCAACCCATTCTTGCCATACTTCATCCTGATTTGCATTTCACTGTCTCTGAAACAAACAATTCATCCATAATTTTTTGTCTTGCTTACCTATAGAAAAAAAGCCTTCTACTGTGGGAGGACAATAGATGACTTTTTCATTTTCTAATAAAATCCGGATCTTCTAGAATTATATCACATAAGTTTTTTAGGCTCGTATGCCAAGATGAACGTCCTTGTTTATGTTTCCATCAATTGCTTAGCCAAAGAAACTGCTTCTCCAGCATCTTTGGCATATCCATCCGCCCCAATATCGGTGGCAAACTTCTTATTGACCGGTGCGCCACCAACCATGATCTTGACCTTTGTCCTTAATCCATGGGCCTCCAGACCCTGGATAACCTTTTGCATCTGGGGCATTGTAGTCGTTAGCAGCGCGGACAAACCCAAGATATCAGGTTTTTTTTCTGATACATGTAGAACAAAATCCTCAGTTTTGATATTTACTCCCAGATCTATAGTATCATAGCCAACCCCTTTCAGCATAGTTAGCACCATATTTTTTCCGATATCATGGAGGTCCCCGCAGACGGTCCCAATCATAACTGTACCACTGCTTTCTTTATCATCACTTGCGAGATGAGGTTCAAGGACTCCGAGCGCCTCGTTCATCGCCCTTGCAGATAGCAATACCTCTGGAATAAATACAGTCCCGTCTTTGAACCTCTCTCCGATCACTTCCATTGCCGACAGCATGCCACGATTGAGGATCTCTTTAGGTTTGAATCCTCTATCAAGCATCTCGTGAACATCACTCGTAATCTTTTTCTCGTCTCCCTTAAGGACATCCTCCCGGATGACTGCATAAGGGTCGTGGTCAGGAGTTTCTCTTTCTACGGGCGTATCAGTGTCTGGGGTAACCCTGGCTTTAACTTTCTCAAGGCGTTCTTCGGTAATATGATTAGCGCCCCCGGCTTCCAAAGGCAACCGCCCTTCTTTTTCGAAACGTTCTCCTATATAGAGTAATCTTTCAAACTCTGCATTGGGTGGAGTGGTATCTCCAATAGAAGCAATAAGTCTTTTGCCAGGAGTTATCACTTTAAACATATGGTCCAGGTACGCTTTAAGATCATCCTGTGTTGTTGATTCTTCCAGCAGCATTATTTCGGGGATGCCTCCATGGATTGTCAATTTGTCAGTACGGCACCACCTGTCATAATACTCGTCAATCGTAACTTTAGTCATGGGGTATGGTGTAACGGCATCGGCAATATCCATACCACACTCCGGGATCAAATCCATTAGGCCCCTGTTTTCACCATCAGGGTGCATGACCAAAAGTATCCCTTTAGGACGGAGCATATCTGAAGCCTTCTGGCACCAAGGCAATATCTCTTTTTCAAAATAGGTGGGATATGTAACCATATCGTCAACGTTAGCAGACCAAAGAATTGCATCTGCAGGTGAATCCGCAAGTACTAATAATAACTGATTGAAGGTATTTTCTAATGCCTCGGCTAGTTCCCTCATCTCTTTCTGGTAATCATGATAGTGATAATAGAAGTCTGTGGCGCCTATAAATGTTTTTTGAATAAAATGCAGAGGCGAACTGCATGCAATCCCCAGACCTTGTCCAACAGCGATACCATCCTCTCCAACAAGACTTTTCCACTTAAGAAAACGCTCATAAGCTGGTTTTAGTTTCAAATTCCCGAAAATGTGTGCCAACACCCGATAGTCTTCAGGTTTTTTAATGGCGCTATTTTTAACCCATGTAATGGAGGCCCCTGACTTCCTCATTTCCGCTGTATACCCGTGCCTGACCCATACCATACCCACGGGTGTATGATATTCCACATATGTCATGTACTCATCGCCATCTTCTTCGTACTCCACATTGATGTCTACATCAGAAGGGAATTCAAAATCATACGGAAATTCTTTTAACCGATAAAGCCCAATAGCTCGATGGACAATATCTTCAGGATTTTCAGGTTTTAGATATTCAGGTATCATTTTATGCAAAGGCCAGCCCTCTTTACGATGAATTTCTTCGACTGTGAGCCCTTTATACTTATCCGGAACTGTGCCTGCCAGTTCGTTGGCGTTATGCCATAGATCAATTCGTGGTATCCAGGGTATTTTATCAACCACTTCACCCCTGGCTACTTTGAGAATTCGTTGCCGATGCGTCATCATGATTTAACTCCTCTTTTCTGCAATATCTTTGAACTGGAAGTATCTCTCGGTGAATTAAAACAGTAAAACAGAAAAAGTGTGTTTCATCGCGGATTAGTGTGAAAGTCTTTTTTCATATCATATAGGGCGGTATTTTATATGCCACCGCGACCCCGGTCGGGTATAAAACCCGACCCTACGATGATCCAAAAATTATTGGTGCCACTTCACTTTATCCGAAAGAGGGCTAATTCTTTACAACGAGGTTTCTTGCTATTCTAACAGCTTCTGTAGCATCCTCACCATAGCCGTCAGCACCGATTTTTTCCGCAAAGGATGCATCAACAGGAGCGCCTCCTACCAATACTTTTACGGTATTTCGCAACCCATTAACCTCCAGGGCTTCAATAACTTTTTTCATTTGTGGCATTGTAGTAGTCAACAATGCGGATAGCCCTAAAATATCAGGTTTCGATTCTTTCACTTGTTGCACAACTTTTTCAACGGATAAGTCTACACCCAAATCGATAACATTGAATCCAGCCCCTTCAAGCATCATAATGACAAGGTTTTTACCAATATCGTGCATGTCACCTTTGACCGTGCACACGAGTATGGTTCCTTTTGATTCTCTCTCGTCACCTGTCATAAGCGGCTTTACAATATCGAGGCCCTTTGTCATGGTAACGGCTGAAACAAGCATCTCTGGTACGAAAATTTCACCATCCGAAAATCTTTGACCTACTACATCCATTGCAGCAATCATGGCATCGTTTATGATTGCATCTAGATTTGCATCCTCTTCGATCGCTGCATTGACTAATTCCTCTATTTCGCCATATTTTCCATCAATAATACAGTCTTTAATCTGCTCAAGATAATCGCCCATCATCCATTATCCTCCCAAATTATAATTGAATTGGATAATTACCGTATTTAAAGGTTGCTTCACGCATTGCCATATAGTTTTCAAATCTTGACCAATCAGTTACCGAATTGCCTGATCCCACACAATAACCACCGCCAGGAGCTACCTT
>JAYEFV010000252.1:0-12474 GCA_034658755.1 Thermodesulfobacteriota bacterium
CTTGCAAGCCCTATTAAGCCGATTCCCAAAAGAAGCAAGCTGAAAGGTTTAGAATTAGAGTTGGTGACTATAGCCCCGACTGAACCATGAAGAAACTAAGCATTTGATGTCCCACCAGAGAAGCCATCAATTAAGTGCCACCTCAAACTCCCTTTTTAAGTATAACCTTTGGAGGCTTTTAACAGTCTGTTGAACTACTTATTGCAAGAAGGAAGAATAAAATGAGCGAGAATTTAACTAATCTATTGTCTTTTTTCGTTTTAGATCATGCAATTGGTAATATATAATCAGCAAGTCTAGAGGATGTCTGGCGCAGATTTTGACTTAGTCTCCTTGAGATTCCTTTGAGAATTGTTATGCCGATTTGAGGATAGTCTTTAAGTATCGAATTGAAACCCCTCCGGGTTAATGTGAGAAATGAGGATTTTGTACGGGCTTTTGCCGTCGCTGATCTAGGGAAGTTATCAAGAATTGACATTTCACCAAAAGAACGCCCTTTTGGTAAAACGGCAATCACGATACTGTCTCCGGTTACAGATTTTTTAAGAACATCTATTACTCCATCCAATACAAAGCAGATATAATCTCCTTTATCCCCCTCTTTAAAAAGGATTTCACCCTTATCTATCTCATAATAATTCATATGGTCTGCAACAATATTTAATTGGTTTCCCTTGAGAGCATCAAATAATGGAAAGTCAATAAGGTAATTGATGATATCTTTTCTCATCTTGTTCCCACGTGTGACTTTAATTTTTTTCATTTTTTTCACCACGGCTATGATTGGAAATGCATATTTTATGATTAATAAGGATTTAAGATTCAAACCCCGCCATACAATCACCCACTGGTTAACATTTTCAAATTTCATCCCGCCTTAGCGGGGATCTCTAACAATCCGGGTTTTTCTTGACATAAGCAGATGCTTTAAGCCAGATTACGCATTGATAAGGGACAAATTTTTTACCCTATCTTTTCTGGTGTCTTCTTCGGATGTAATGATTTCCATAATAAAGTCAAATTCGAGACTCATATCAATATCATTCTGTAAATGGTTGCTGTAGGAAAAGCTTATAAGACCTGATACATCTACATCAGTTGAACCACACTCAGGACAAACAGAAACACAGAACATACATTTTCCACAATATTCATGTTTTTTACTCATTATTCACCTTCCTTTCATGTAATGCATGAAAGTAGATAATTTTTCATATATATTCTAATGAGCTTAACCTAGTTGTAATATGCAAAAATCATGCAGAGTTTAAAATGTTTTCTTATAAAGAAAATATTATTTGAATTCAATTGGTTAGCACAAACAGACAGGTTTCATACCAATTGTATTTGACAATATTTTTACAATGCAGTGACATATTTTGACGGGTTTTTAACTATTTTGGAGTAATAGCAGGGTAAAGAAAAAGCTGAAAATCATCATAAAGATAGGGCGGATAGTTTGAGTATTTTAGAAGGTAATTGAAACATTATTCGAAAGCACAATATATTGATATTAGTGTTCGAAATGAAGATTGAAGGTTTCTTGCCTGAGTTTTCACCTTCCGAAAATTGAAGGTTTTTGACCGAAATGGACCAAGGGATAACTTGCTATAGTACATCCTGAAATCAATTCAAGCTCATTTCATATATCTGAAAATCCACAAAAAATCAAAGGGCAAACCCTGGGAAATAAATTTGCCCTTATTGAAAAACGATATCCCCAATATTTTAGACTGTTGATATTTCGAGGGTCATAGCAGTTATGTTGTATGTCGGATAATAAAAAGGCAGAGCCCATTGATCGACTCTGCCTCATTCTATGAAAAACAGATAGCCTCTGTTAATATTAATTAGTGCTTTTCAATCTATTGTGAGGTGGATTGCTCTTAAAGTTCTAAATCTATGTCAACTAACGCTCCAGAAGTTAATGCTATTCCTGTCGCAGTGTCGGGATCAAAACCTTCAGAAGATGCCACCACATCATATGTACGCACTGGGAGATCCACAGTATATGTATAAATGCCAGAATCTGGATCAGGACTTACCGACAGGCTTGTTACTTCAATATAATCATTATCACCACATTCTAACGTTGTATAAAAACTTATATACACGACCGGTGGATCTGCCGAATCAATAACTCCACTGACAGATACATTTCCAGAAATAGTACCAAAATCACTCTTCACTAAAGTAAAATCTTTTTTAAGCTCTCCATCCAGTGGAACGGTAATCTCCGCACAAGCTGGTGAATATAGTTTTTCTTCTCCGTCAACTTCTTTATCGGAATAAACTACAATATTATACATTTGACCCGGAGATAATAGTAGCATGTACTGGCCTTCTTCACCCGGAGCATTCGATGTTAACGTAGAACGTACAACTGATGCTGAAAGACCTTCAGATATTTGTGCACTTACAAGGGCGCCTGTAATGGGTATAGCTGTCTCAGTTTTATGTTCAGTCACCGTTCCATAAACCAGGGACTTCTTTGCCGGTTCAATTACCTTGATAGTGGGTTTTAAAATATATTTCCCGCTTCCTGTTTCTACCACCGATTTACAGGCCTCAAAATCAAGGACTAATTCGACGAAACCGCCTACTTCAACCTCGAAGTTATGAATAAGTTTTACACCGGTTTGATAACCACTTGGTATTTTTAGAGGTACATATGAGCCATCATCATTTAATACCACATAATTAGCATAAGGATGAGGCACACCATCGATATTGTTTTCCGATTCAGCGGTCTTGCCAATGATCAGTCGAATTTGGTGGTAAGTACCAGCCTCAAGTTCATCTTCACCTAAGATTTCGGTTACTCCATTAACCAATTTTAGCAGGTTATAGGTCTTCATGGGAGTGCCAACGGTTTTCCAACCAGAATTCCCACTAGATGAACTATCATTTTTGTTAACCTGTACTTCGTCAATTGTCACATAAATCGCTGAGTATTTGCCGGTGGATGAATCTGTGAGTCCAACAGAAACGGTACCAGTTCCCCCCCCATCCGAACTGCCACCACCACCACCACTACAGGCAGTAAATATCAGTATGGACAAGGATAAAATAATCCAAGCACTCAATTTTAATGCTTTCATCTAATTGCCATATTTTGCCAGGTCTTACACATCTCTGATACAGAAAAAAGGTAAATAAAATAAGTGGGTTGAGCAAAATGAGCTGGTAGGCTTGAAAATGTATATTATAAGCAATTTTGGCTTTATTATTTCCTTCTCCTATCTTTACCGGTTCTTTTATTGGATACCTGGTAGTATCTGACTTCAATAACCCAAAATGCCCAATCTAGACGCATACAATCTTTATCCCCAATATTCCAGCATTCCATTCTTCCATTCTGATGGCATAAACAGGTTGCCATTAATAAACCCGTATTTTCAAGAAGTTGTGGAAATTCCGAGACGTTAAATTATTGGGCGCGAAACTTGATTTCTTTGGTTGTTCTTTTCGTGTTTTCGTGATTGATTGATTCTATAACTGGCCAACGGGCATACGGGCCAACCGGTTCAACCTTTTGCCTTGATTGGTTCATTAGTTGTAAATTTTGTGCATTTTGTGGCAAAAAAAGTTTGATCACACCACGAAGTACACGAAGAGCACGAAGGTTATATATTTTATTCTTCTTTTTCTTCGTGATCTTCGTGGTAAAAATAAAACCAATCTTTTTTGGTTCCGGCTTGTCCGGGTTATGTAAAAGCGGTTTTGTATATTTTTTCCTGTTCATCGAGAATTTTCCTCAAAATTTCGATAGTTGTCATGGGGTTCATTATTACAGCCCGTAAAACCACCATATCTTGCTCCAGATGATTTCCCATTTTTAAAGTCGTTCTGGAAACGAAACTGTTGCCGGCCTCCCTTTGAAGTCTCTGAATCGTCCGGTTGATTTCATCCAATTTTTCATTTATGCGAATGTCCTGCTCCACATCAGAGCTCAAGATTTGCTTTTGCAAGTCGGCAGGAAATAATCTGTAGGTTAAAATATTGAGTTCAGGTGGAGTAACAAGCTGAAAATCAGGTCTTTTTTTAATTTCAGCGGCAAACTTGCGGGCGGTTTCTATGCCATGCTCAATAAGAAGGGCATAACCGCGGCTTCCCATTATTTTAAGGGCGCTGTCGAGTATCAGGGAGTTTGCTTCCCTGGATCCTGAGGGGGACTTTATCCCGAGATCCACGGAACCGGGCCGGTTTACATAATGGGTATGATATATGACTCCGTCCATGATCTCAGGATCTTTAAAATAAACCATTCCGCAGCTCATGGGCATATAAAACTGCTTATGCCCGTCAATTGTTACGGAATCGGCGAGTTCTATTCCTTTAAGAAGATGCCTGTATTTTTCCGACATCAGGGCCGGACCTCCCCATGCGGCATCAACATGAAAATGAATTGAATTTTCCGCACAAATTTCACCCAGTTTTAAAAGCGGGTCCACCGAACCGGTTTCCGTGGTCCCTGCAATACCCACAACAGCAAGGATTGCCGTTTTCTCATTGCTGTTTTTTATTTCTTTAATGGTTCTATTCAGACTGCCTATATGAATCCGGCTTTTTTCATCCACATCCACGGCCACAATGTTTTGGTTGCCAATCCCTAAAATCCCGCCGGCCTTGTTAAGAGAATAATGGCCTCGTCTGGAAACAAGGACCACACTCCTTTGGATTCCGCAGGCCTTGTATGCAGCCTGCAGTCCCTCTTTTTCCACACCGTCAAAGCCGTTTTTGGGTGCAAATAAAACGTTTCTGGCAACCCAAAGCCCCGTCAAGTTGGATAATGTGCCATTTTCTGTAAAGCAGCCGAGGGTCGTAGTCGGGCTCTGGATGTGTTCATTATAAAAAGCATCGCTTTTTTGGTAAATCAATCGGTGAATTTTGGCAAGTACCTGTTTTTCCACAACCGAAACCACCTTGGAAGTTTCGATTTTAACCACATTTTGATTCAGTGCGGCGACAATGGTTTTAAGATGGACCATGAAAAAGGGGATGGCAGAAGTCATGTGGCCCACAAAATACGGGGAGGCTACATTAACGGCATAAGGTGCGATATCTTCGATAAGGTCGGTAATGACGTCCGTCAGTTTTTTTTCGGGATTCTTACTGATCTGGATGTCTGTAAACTTTTTGGATAGATCCAGAAGGCTGACCTCTTCGGTGAATCCCACGTGTTTTTTAAGAAAATCTTGAAGCCCGAAAAGTATCTGCTCCATGTATTTAATCAATGTAGCCTTAGCAGCGTCATTTTCAGGCCTTATAAACGTTCTTCTTAGGGTCTGCCAGTCGGCGATAAGCTCTTTCTGTGGGGTGATAGTGTTTTGTTTCTTCATCATATTTTAGTAACATGACATTTTATTTATGCCAAGTAAATCTTTTAAACTCTTTCAACCCGGAAATTTTATTACAATGGGTATTAACCCGGACAAGCCGGCCTCCGGCTCGTAAGCCTACGGCTTGGAGAGAACCAAAAGGGATTGAAAATTAAAAATTGACGATTGAATATTTGAGGTGTCGCTGCGCTCCGCCATTGTATTATTTTTCTTAAATTTTCACTTTTCAATATTCAATGTCACAGTTTCTTAAATATTCAATCTTCAATCGAAAATATTCAATTATTCACAATAAAGAAATTATACCGATTAAATATTTTTGCCACAAAAAGCAAAAAATTTACAACTAATGAGCTAAGTTCTTGAGAAGTTACGGTTTGATGGTCTAACCATCTGGCATGTAAGTATATTTCTCACACAAAACACAAAATATTAAACACCAACCCCTTAATGAAGTTGACCTTTTGCGAATCCATAAACAATAAATTATGAGATTTCTATCAAAAATCGACTTAGTTCCCTTGACAACAGCTTACTTATTTGGCATGTAATCCTTTTAAATTTACTCACTTAAATCCTATAAAATTTATTCGGATATTATGGATTGAAAAAAATGATTCTACGAATGTAAACCTTAAACTTTTTTAAATCACAATAAACATAAACAGAAGGGAGGACGCATGATTGTAGTTAAGAGAAAACCCTTTGAAGAAATCAAGACCATGTTAAAGGACTACAAAAAGGTTCTTACTTTGGGCTGTGGTACGTGTGTAGCTGTCTGCCTTGCCGGTGGCGAAAAAGAGGTGGGGATTCTCAATGCCGAGCTGAGCATGGCACGAAAAATTGATGGGAATCCTATTGACCTTGGGGCTACCACTTTGGAGCGACAATGTGACATGGAATTTCTGGATGAACTTGAAAACGTGGTTGATGAGTATGAGGCGTTACTATCGATGGCCTGTGGCGCGGGGATCCAGTTTTTGGCGGAAAGATATCCGAACAAACCGGTACTGCCTGCCGTAGATACCACCTTTATCGGGGCAAACAGGGAGGTGGGATGGTACGAGGAAAAATGCCGGTCCTGCGGTAGCTGTGTGCTGGGTTGGACAGGCGGCATATGCCCTGTAACCATGTGTGCCAAGGGTCTATATAACGGGCCCTGCGGTGGAACCGACAACGGCAAGTGCGAAATTCACCAGGATCAGCCATGCGCCTGGTTCTTGATATACGAGCGCCTGGCCGCACAAGGCCGTTTGGATTTAATCATGGAGTTTCAGCCGATAACCGCGTGGCAAAACCAGAAACCGCGGACATTGGTGCAGCCGGGTTACGAGAAACAGAAAGAAGCCGGGTAATATTTTAGTCGTTGAATGATTAAGTGGTGAGAAGACTGTATATCGTTAATATTTACGATTCAACCCATAACTGAAGAATGAATTCTGAAATAAGTAGAGGGGAAGCCAATGAAATCAGGAAGTAACTTGGAAAAAGTTTTAGAGGCTGGCCATTTTGCATTTACAGGTGAGTTGGGTCCTCCCCGGGGCACCAGTGCCGAAGAGGTTAGGGAAAAGGCCCAACACCTAAAGGGGAACGTCGATATGGTAAATATTACGGACAACCAGACCGCCGTTGTCCGTATGTCGAGCTGGGCGGCATGTTTGATATTAATTCAGGAAGGGCTGGAGCCGAATTTTCAGATGGTCTGCCGGGATCGAAACCGTTTGGCCATGCAAGCCGACATTTTGGGAGCCTATGCCCATGGCGTGAGAAACATGCTGTGTCTTTCCGGCGACCATTGTATGTTTGGCGACCACCCCGATGCCATGGGAGTCTTTGATATAGATTCCATACAACTTGTCAACATGGTTAAGATAATGCGTGATGAAGGCAAGTTTCAGTCCGGTGGGGACATAGAGGACCCTCCTAAAATCTTTATCGGTGCGGCCGCCAACCCGTTTGCTGAACCATATGAATGGCGCGTACACCGTCTGGGTAAAAAAATTAATGCCGGAGTCGATTTTATCCAGACCCAGTGTATCTATAACATGGACAGGTTTCGGAAATGGGTAAAACAAGCCAATGACATGGGTTTGACGGAAAAGGCCTATATTTTAGCCGGAGTGACGCCTATGAAGAATGTAGGTATGGCCAGGTACATGCAAAAGAAAGTGCCTGGAATAGAGGTCCCGGAAAAGGTTATTGATCGGCTGAAGGGGGTTGCAAAGAAGAAAGTGGCGGATGAGGGCATCAAGATCGCCTGCGAACAGATTGAAGAATTCAAGGAAATGAAAGGGGTTCATGGTGTGCATATGATGGCCATTGAATGGGAACACATGGTCCCTGAAATCGCCGAACGGGCAAAAGTATTGCCCAGGCCTAAAGTCTAAGAAACTGAATTTTTCGATTGGAAGGAATAGGCAATAACCAATAATCAAAGGAGTTTCCAATTGAGCGCTAAAGACAAAAAAATTATGGTTATAGGAGGAGGGATTGCAGGCCTCACAGCCGCCTGGGAGCTTTCACGATTTAATATCGATGTGGAACTCATTGAGAAGACGCCATTTTTAGGCGGATATGCAATCCAGTACTGCTGCAAGGCCACGGATGAATGCCGGCAGTGTGGGGCGTGCACGGTGGAAGCAATGCTTAAAAACGTGGTTAATGAACCTAAAATCAAGGTTCACCTTGCAACAGAGGTGGAAAAAATTAATAATAGCGGAAGGTTTTCGGTTGATTTAAAAAAGAGTTCTTATAAACCGGATTTGTCGACAGAAGGGGTTATCAGAGGATATTCAAAAAATAATTCTCCCCTTCATGTGATTGTTGATAAAGAAAAATGTGAAGGAAATCCGGACGCCGTCCCTGAAGGTGCAGTTGAACTTGATACCATGGGTTTTTCCGGCAAGTTCGATGTTGATGCTGTTATTCTCGCAAGCGGCTTTAAGCCTTTTGATGCTGAACAAAAGGGAACCTACGGCTATAAAAAATTTCCGAATGTTGTCACCGGTATGGACCTGGAACGTATTATCAGAGAAAATGCCACTGTTGTAAGACCGTCTGACGGCAAGACTGCCCAAAAGATCGCCTTTATTCAATGTGTGGGAAGCAGGGATGAACGTCTCGGACATCTGTGGTGTTCACAGGTTTGTTGCCCGTATGCTTTGAGGATGGCCGAAATAATCAAACATAAAAATGCGGATGCGGAAATAACCGTGTTTTATATGGATATCCAGAATGTTGGCAAAGACTATGCCGGATTTTATGAAAAATGCAAGACGGAGTTTCGTTTTGTCAGAAATATTCCGGTGGATGTCTTTCCCATGGAAAATGACTCCCTTTCAATGCGCTACATGAACGAAGAGGATGGCCTTTGCATTAATGAGGAGTTTGATCTGGTTGTCCTGTCTGTTGGAATAGTGCCCGGTCCCGACAATAGCAACCTGTCAGACCTTTTTGATGTTGGCCTCAATGAAGATGGGTTTTTTACCGGCATTGACAAGTTAAACAGTACGTCAACCTTAAAGGACGGCATTTTTCTTGCTGGAACAGTTGCAGGCCCCAAGGACATAGCGGCCTCTATGGCCCATGCAGGCCAGGCAGCCAGTGAGGTTATTAAACATTTGGGGGTGAGCTAATGACAGATATGAAACATACAGGTATGGAAGAAATAAATATCGCCACCGATGTGCTGGTTTTAGGTGGAGGATTAACGGGTATAAAGGCTGCTTCTGAAATTGCCGGTTCAGGGTATAAGGTTATCCTGGTTGAAAAAGACCCTGAATTGGGAAGTCAGAAAGGACCGGAATCCTTAATTGGTTTAGAAGAAGAGTATAAGGGACTGCAAGATCTTGAGGATAAGATAAAGACGGATAGTAATGTTGAAATTTTAACTCAAGCCAGCCTTGTCAGTGCGGCAGGGGTTACGGGAGACTTCACCGCCAGACTATCAAAAGGGGAAGAAGTCATTGAACATAATGTCGGGGCCATTGTGGTTGCCACCGACTTTGCCACCGGGGCTTTGAACGAAAAATACGGACTTTCCCCGGCAGATAATGTGCTGACGCAAAGCCAAATGGACGAATTACTGGCCTCTGAAGCAGATAAAGAAAAACTTGCAAACAAGACCGTAGCTTTCCTTGTCGGCCTTGGCCAAGAGGGGAATCCCCTGGTTTTGGAAAGGGTCCTAAGAAGCGTTCTTGCCCTCCAGGAAATAGACGGGTGTGATGTTTACATTTATGCCGGTGAGTTAAAGGTGGCTTCCAATGGACTTGAACGCATGTATAAAGAGAGCCGAGAAAAAGGAGCCGTTTATTTTAAGTTGACCGAAAAACCTGAAATTATCGAGAATGGCAAGACCATTTCTTTTTTTGATACGGTTGCCAGACGCGACATAGAAATTTTGCCGGATTTCATTGTGGTTGAAGAGGAACTCCGGGCCGATCAATTGAATGAGGAGATTGCCGAAATTCTTAGAATCAATGTCGGTCCATCGGGATTTCTGCAAAATGACAATGTTCATTTTTTTCCGGTTCGATCCAATCGAGAGGGAATCTTCGTGGCCGGTTCAACTCGGGAGATTTCAGGCTTGCCGTCAGCATGGACCGATGTTGAAAATATAGCCGTTGAGGTTAGGGATCTTCTTGGCGATGGGAAGAAAAGCGTTGCAAAGAATAAAGCGGTTGTTGATGAAACTAAGTGCGTCATATGCCTGACATGCTACCGGTGTTGTCCCCACGGGGCTATTTATTGGGGCGATAAGAAGGCCATTATATCGCCTGTGGCCTGTCAGGGATGCGGTATATGTGCCAGCGAGTGCCCCATGGATGCCATCCAGATCGGTGGATTTGATGATGGGGCAATGAATGAAGAGGTCAAAAACGGTGTTGTATCCGGTAACGGAATGCCCCGTATCATTGCGTTTTGTTGTCAGAATTCGGGCTTTGAGGCCGGAGAGATGGCCGATATATTTAAAATGCAGGTACCTGACGGCCTTCGAATGATAAAGGTTCCCTGTGCAGGAAAGATAGATCTCGATTATATATTAAATGCCTTTGTTGCAGGGGCTGACGGTGTTATGGTCATGGCCTGTCATCCTGGAAATTGTAAGTCAGAAAACGGAAACACATATGCACAGTGGCGGGTTAATGATGCATACCGGATGCTGGAAGAGGTAGGGCTTGAAAAGGACAGGCTTTGCTTTGTCGGCACGGCTTCAAATATGGGGAGCGGCTTTTCTTCTATTGTTGTCGATATGGAAAAAAGAATAAATGAATTAGGTTTAAGTCCGTTAAAATAAATAGGATATGGAGGATTATCCGATATGGCTGAAGAAGCAATCAAACTTGGAGGTAAAAGGAAAAGTATTTTTTTGGACAAGGTAAAGGAGCTTCTCCCGGATGGGGGGAATCTCAATCTTTGTCTGACATGCGGAGCATGTTCTTCAGGGTGCCCTGCCACGGGTCTGGAAGATATGGACCCCAGGAAGTTTCTACGCATGGCCGCCCTGGGCATGGACGAAGAAGTTACAAGTACGCCCTGGGTCTGGATGTGCACCGGTTGCCAGCGGTGCATTTATGTCTGCCCCATGAAAATAGATATTCCCCAACTGGTTTATGAAGCCAGGGCAAGCTGGCCCAGGGAAGAGCGGCCCAAGGGGATCTTAGGATCATGCGACATGGCATTGAGAAATGACAGTTGCAGTGCCATGGGGACGTCTCCGGATGACTTTGTGTTCGTTGTCGAAGACGTTCTTGAAGAGTATCAGGAGGCGCAGCCGGAATTTAAAGATATGCAGGCGCCAATCGACAAACAGGGGGCTGAATTCTTTTTGAACCAGAATTCCCGAGAACCGGTGACCGAGCCGGACGAAATGCCGCCTCTCTGGAAGATT
Source organism: Thermodesulfobacteriota bacterium (assembly GCA_034658755.1). Classification (GTDB taxonomy): domain Bacteria; phylum Desulfobacterota; class Desulfobacteria; order Desulfobacterales; family UBA11574; genus S5133MH16. Next base: position 11,233 of record JAYEFV010000252.1, read on the forward strand.
CTCCACGTGGCAGGGGCAGACTGGACCTATGGAAGTAAAGGCTGGGGCGGAGAAAATTACTGTATGTTCCTGGCCGACGACCAGGCTTGGAAGCACGTAACGCAGACAGCAGCCAAACAGGCCGACGATCTGGGCTGTAAAATTTTTCTCAATACCGAATGAGGGCACGTAACCTTCTCAGTCCTGGCAGGACTGAAAAAATTCAATATCGAGCATAAGTTTGTTGTTAAAAACATTTACGAGTATTATGCAAAATGGATCCGTGAAGGAAAACTCAAGGTCAATTCAGACTGGAATAAAGATTTGAAGATCAAGTTTACGGTTCAGGATCCGTGCCAGATCGTGCGAAAAGGTTTTGGCGATCCAATTGCAGAAGATTTGCGGTTTATCGTTAAATCGGTAGTGGGTGAAGAAAATTTTATTGATATGACTCCGAACATGTCGAACAACTATTGCTGCGGCGGCGGCGGCGGTTTTCTCCAATCAGGATATGTTGATGCACGTCGTGCTTACGGCAAGCTAAAAGCAGACCAGATTCTGGCTACAAAAGCGGATTACTGTATTGCTCCGTGCCACAACTGCCATGCCCAGATTCATGATTTGTCAGATGAGCGCGACCATGCATGGGGTACGGTACACCTGTGGACATTAATATGCCTTTCCCTGGGAATTCTAGGGCCGAACGAAAGAGAATACCTGGGAGATGATCTCAAGGAGCTCAATGTTTTTCATCCGGAGAGTTCATTGTATTAACAAGGCGTATATTGAAAAACAAAAAACCCGGTCTGTTATCCAGGCCGGGTTTTTTACTATGTGAGTTATGACATACACGCTAATTTATGCGTATTCTTCAATTAACTTTCATCTTTTGGGACACAGATTAACCCGATGAAATAGAAAAAGAAAATGCATTTCATTGGGCAGGCGCAGATTGTCAGGATTAATTTTTTGGTCAACTTCTACCTGACTGATTTTAATGAAAAATCAAGATATTAAAGATATAGAATTAGGGCCCCGGCAGCTTTCATTTGGTTTTGAAAATAATCATTCAAAACAGCAAGACCGATTGTTATATTATATTAAAAACCAGATTGAAACACATGGACAGGTTGTTTTAGATGAATTTATTCAATATGTAAAAGAACGGCATGAATGGTCTGAATTTTTGATTTTGCAAAATATTTTTTGGCTCGCGCAAGAATTAAAAATTCATTTTAGAATAAATAAAAAAAGCCATATTTT
>JAYEFV010000253.1:0-3190 GCA_034658755.1 Thermodesulfobacteriota bacterium
CCTTTACCCTGTTCCCAACAGTCACATTCAACGTTGTGTCAGGCGGCAGGTAAACATCGAGACGTGATCCAAAACATATTAATCCAAAACGACCTCCGCGGGCAACAGTGTCGCCCTCCTGTAATTTACAAATAATACGTCTCGCAATCAGACCTGCAATCTGAACAGTGCAAATATTTTTCCCATTTTCAGTTTCAACAAATATGGCATTGTGTTCGTTATGCGTTGAAGCCTTGTTCAGATTGGCTGAGAAAAATTTTCCTGGATAATAATTAACCGCTTTTACTCGCCCTTCATGGGGATTGCGATTTACATGAACATTAAAAATTGACATGAAAATACTGATCTTTATGCACGAACCTTCAACAAATCGGCTGTTATCCTCCGGACCTGCAAAAATAACCTTTCCGTCAGCCGGTGAAACCACAGCACCGGGATAATTCGGTATAACGCGGTCCGGATCCCTAAAAAAGCAGCAGATGGAAAAAGTGACGACAAGACCGATCAATGCCGGAACGCTCATTTCCAAAAGGGCAAAAACAGCCGTGGTAAATACAGAAGCAAAGATAAAAGGATACCCTGCACGCGCCACAGGAAAGGCTGTATGATTCGGCGGATCGGACCAAGAAAAATCACTCATCAAATTGCCCCGCATATGGCCCCAGTGAAATAGAAAAAAGTTACACCCCAGTAGTGACCTGCCCGCATATGCTTTGCAATAGCAGGCGGGGTGACATAAATTATATTATATATAAAAAATAAATAAAATTTGTCAATAATAACCGTGCCGATTTAAGATTTTTTACGGTAACTTCTCAACAAGTCAGTTCGCTGAGTTTATGCTGAGAAACGAAGTGCTCACAATTGGAATGTTTGAATATTTGAATACTGGAATATTGATGAATTCGTAAAAAGTCAAAAAACACCCCTTTTTGTCATTCCGGCGAAAGCCGGAATCCAGTAAATTCAATGGCTTCTGGATGCCGGATCAAGTCCGGCATGACGGTTTTCGGACTTTTTACGAGACCGTCAAATTTAGCTCTGCATCGGATCTTCGGATATAATGCGGCACAAATTTGTCGACATCATCCGTATCGTCATTTTTAAATCTATTCATGCCAAGATACGCTACAGTTGAAGCCCTAATGGTATTTTGAAAAGAAGATGCAAAAAAAGCTGATTTGCCCATTTTATTTAATATCATCTTTTGATAAAGCAGAGCACCATCGCCGATAAATAAGCATGCTTCATTAAGGTCAAATACAGCTTTCTCAGGGGGAAAAACTTGCTCATCAGCCTCTTTTTTTAAATGGCCGTTTTGAAACCTGTATCGTGAAAAGTAAACCTCCCCCCTACGCGCATCTATTAGTGGACAGATAAGATACGGAAAAAAAGACGCCTGCACGGCAAGCGCATCAAGGCTTGAAACACCCACAACAGGTTTTCCCGATGCCGTTGCAAGACCCTTGACCGAACTTATTCCAATACGCAGACCTGTAAAAGTTCCAGGTCCACTTGTAACGGCAAAACCATCCAGTTCATAGAAGGTCAGACCCGACAAATCCATGACTCTGTTTATCATTTCCATTAAATGTTTGGAATGGGTCTGCTTCCTAACGGTTGTCATTTCTGCCAACAAGGATCTTTCTTCGACCACCGCAACGCTACAGCTCCTTGTAGCCGTATCAACGGCGATTATTTTCATATCACCCATTCCCCATAATATTTCCTTCAATGGCAAGGGAAAGAACTTTATTCATGTTTTTTACAGGAATGAACTTAATTTTGCGCTTTATGTGCAACGGAATTTCTACCAAGTCTTTTTTGTTCTTTTCGGGAATAATAATTGTACGAATCCCTCCTCTTATAGCACCTAATGCTTTTTCTTTCAAACCCCCTACAGGAAGGACCCTCCCCCTGAGAGTGATTTCACCGGTCATGGCTACATCTTTATTTACCGGTTTGTTCAATAAAACAGAAATAAGCGCTGTGGCCATTGCAATACCGGCGGAAGGCCCGTCTTTGGGGATTGCACCTGCCGGAACATGAATATGAATATCCTTATTTTCAAAAACATTTTCCTTAACTCCCAACAAAACAAGGCTTGCCCGGGCATAACTAAGGGCCGCCCGGGCGGACTCTTGCATTACATCTCCGATTTGACCGGTTATGATTAGCTCTCCCTTACCGCCAATTAAAGACGCCTCTACATAAAGAACATCACCCCCGGCCTGGGTCCAGGCCAAGCCTGTGGATAAACCGACCTGACTCCTCTCCTGATCCATTTCGGGATAATATTTGGTGACGCCAAGGTAGTGTTGCAGGTTGTTTTTTGTGATACGAAAATACCCTTTATCTCCTTCGGCAATTTTACGAGCAACCTTGCGAAAAAGAGCTCCTATTTCACGTTCAAGGTTCCTTAAGCCGGCTTCGGAAGTATATTCTGTTATAATCTGATGCAATGCCCCCGAACTAATGGATATATTTCTGGCTTTTAAACCATTTTCCTTTATCTGACGCGGAATAAGGTGCCTTTGAGCAATCGTCTTTTTTTCTTCTTCCGTATATCCGGCAAGTGTAATAACCTCCATCCTGTCAAGAAGCGCTGACGGAATAGTGTCGGTCAGGTTTGCCGTAAGAATAAACATAACCTTGGAAAGATCAAAGGGCAAATTAAGGTAATGATCACTGAAAGCTATGTTCTGCTCAGGGTCAAGGGCCTCTAAAAGAGCGGATGAAGGATCTCCGCGAAAATCAGAGCCGAGCTTGTCAATCTCGTCCATCATGAAAACAGGATTGTTTGTGCCACACTGTTTTAAACCCTGCAATATACGTCCGGGCAAAGCGCCGATATAGGTTCGGCGGTGGCCTCTGATTTCAGCTTCATCACGGATACCTCCCAAAGAAATACGGATAAATTTACGTTTCATTGCGCGTGCTATGGCCTGCCCCAAGGAAGTCTTTCCCACCCCGGGCGGTCCCACAAAACAGAGAATCGGGCCTTTCATTTTGGGATTAAGTTTGCGTACACTTAAATATTCCAATATACGATCTTTTACCTTTTCCAGCGCAAAATGGTCCTTATCGAGAACCTTTTTGGCTTGCTTGATATCGATTACATCTTTGGTCGTTTTACTCCAGGGCATATCGACCATCCAGTCCAGATACGTTCGCACAACCGAAGCTTCGG
>JAYEFV010000254.1:0-3178 GCA_034658755.1 Thermodesulfobacteriota bacterium
ATACGCTATGCAAGTAAAAAGATATCCGGTCCGGAATATTTTTTAGCGCTTTTAGGAAAACAAAAAGCGCCGGATATGAGAATTATTCCGGAACTCGAACGCCCTGACTTAGAGAGCCTTGATGATTTTAGAAATATTTTCAAAAAGCTTAAGACCGCCTGGCGCATGTCAAAGGACCGGGTAATACCGTTATTGAAAAATCCGTGCTTAAGCGGTACATTTTACGGAAGCCTGAAGACAAAAAAAAAGCAGACAGATTTTTCCAAAAGAGATCTAAAAGTTTTGTCCATGGCTCGATCCATGGATAGATTCGTTGATGCAAAATCAACGGGTTTCCCTATGTTTAAAGATTTTGAAAAATTTACCGCCACCAAACTTGCAAAGTCCACCAGAAAAAATCATATTCCCCCGTCACACGATGTTTTTAATATATGTGATGAACTCTATGAAAAAGGAATTGCTCTTGAAGCGGAAATGGAACGCGGTCTTTTGTATCTTAAAACCCTGTTTTTTAATTATGCCGGGGAACAACTTCCGGCCAGGAAAGAGAAACACAACATACAATTCTTTGACGACCTTCTTATAAGAATAAAAAAAGCGCTTGAAGATAGCGGCGGGAATGATCTGGCATCAGCAATTCGCCGGCAATACAAAGCGGCCCTCGTGGATGAATCCCAGGATACCGATTCCGTTCAGTATGAAATATTCAGCCGGCTCTTTGATTCAAAACAGAGCGTTCTGTTTATGATCGGTGATCCCAAGCAGGCCATATACGGTTTCAGGGGGGCTGATATTTTCTCGTACATCACAGCCTCAGGCAATGCGGATTCAAAATATACCCTGATAGAAAACTGGCGGTCAAGGCCCGGTTTGATAACAGCCGTAAATACCATATTTTCAAACGTTCAATCACCGTTTGTGTTTGATCAGATCGGGTTTGAAAAGGGAATTCCAGGGGGAAGAATCGAATCCGTGGATGAAAAATCTTCATCCAATCTCATATTATGGTATTGGGAACCGGACAAAAAGTCAGACAAGCCCAAACCTCTGAACAAAACCCAAGCGGTGCCGTTGATCGCAAAGGCGGTTACGGACAAAATCTCCCGCCTGATTTCTCCAGGCCCAAAGGATCCGTCCGATGATGAATCTGATCGGGTTAAACCCGGAGATATCGCTGTTCTTGTGCGGACGAACCGGCAGGCTCAGATAATAAAAAAAAGCCTTTTATCAAAAAGAATACCGTCGGTTCTCTATGATACCGGGAACATATTTCATACCCACGAAGCCGGGGAAATGGAAAAAATCCTTTCGAGCATTGCCGAACCTGCCAGCGATCGGCGGTTCAAAACAGCCCTTGTGACCGATATAATGGGTGTTTCCGGAAACAAAATAGATTTGGCAGACAGTGACCCTTTTTGGTGGGAAACCCGGATCGGCAACTTCAGGGAGTATTTCCGTCTGTGGAACCGATACGGTTTTATCAGAATGTTTCGGAACTTCATGTCAAAAGAAAAAGTCAGAGAACGACTTTTGGTGTTTCCGGACGGGGAAAGAAGACTGACCAATTTTCTTCATCTGGCCGAAATACTCCACCAGGAATCGGTTGAGAAAAAAACCGGGATTACGGGTTTAATTAACTGGCTGTCTGAACAGAGAAACACTCCTATTACAGAATCCGAGATCCACCAGCTTCGCCTTGAAAGCGATGAACATGCCGTAAAAATTATAACCCAGCATAAAAGCAAAGGGCTGGAATTTCCGGTTGTGTTCTGCCCCTTTTCATGGGGAGGATCATTAATTAAAGACCGGGAGATCACATTTCATGATCCTGATAATAAGGAACTGACACTCGATCTGGGTTCAAATGAAAAGAGTGTTCATCTTGCCGTTGCTCAAAATGAACTTCTGGCAGAGAACATGAGGCTGCTTTACGTGGCGTTAACACGAGCCATAAAAAGATGTTACCTGGTATGGGGACGATTCAACACCGCGGAGACTTCCGCCATGGCCTACCTGTTTCACTATCGGCCCAAACCCGAGGATGACATCGAATCAGAAGATCTGGTTACCTCTTTAAAGACAAGTGTTTCAGCGAAAAAAGATGAGGAGTTATTAGAAGAGTTAAAACAGTTGGCGGGCAGATCCAAAGGGACCATAGAACTTGCCCCTTTGCCCCTTGATGACGGTGTGGAATATGCGATTTTTGAAGATGAAAAGGAAGAAACTTCTTGCCGGCAATTTTCGGGGAAAATAGACACCTCGTGGAAAATCTCAAGCTATTCATCCATGGTATCGCAACGGGTCCCGGAAGAAGAGGTGTCCGACCATGATGTATCCTATGATTCTTATGGTTATATCCCGGAATACGGTCTTGAGCGTAATAAAAAAACAGACATTTTCGCCTTTCCAAAAGGGGCAAAGGCAGGGATATTTTTCCATGATATTTTTGAGCATCTCGACTTTGCAGCTTCAGATTACGGGTCTAAAGAGGAACTGGTAACAAACAAGTTAACGGCATACGGGTTCGAGTCGAAATGGCGAGATGTGGTATGCGATATGATAAACAACGTCCTATCCATACCGCTTGAAATAAAAACAGAGGCTTTGACGCTTTCTTCGGTTCACTGCAAGGATCGCATCAATGAGATGGAATTTTATTATCCGTTGAATCCTTTTACCCCTCGACAACTGGAAAAAATATTTGCCGATCATGAAGGGATCGAACTTCCCGCCGGTTTTCCGGACCGGATTGGAAAGCTGACCTTCCCTTTTTCAAAGGGATTTATGAAAGGATATATAGACATGGTCTTCCATGAAAAGGGGCGTTACTACCTGGTGGACTGGAAGTCGAATCTATTGGGAACACGCGTGGAGGATTATTCCAAAGATGCTTTGAACACGGTGATGAGCAATGATTTTTACATACTTCAGTATCATCTGTATACACTCGCGCTGTATCAGTATCTTCGGATTCGGCTGCCGGGTTTTGATTATGGAAAAGATTTTGGAGGTGTATTTTACATTTTTATAAGGGGGATAGATCCTGATCATGGACCGGAATTCGGGATTTACAAAGATTTTCCCAGCCCGGAACTTATTCATGCACTGGCCAGAACGCTTATTCCGGGGTGAGACCTCAGAAAAAAGTCCTTTTTTCCGATTTATAAAATTAATGTTT
>JAYEFV010000255.1:0-12407 GCA_034658755.1 Thermodesulfobacteriota bacterium
AAATGCACCGGCTGAAATGGTGAATACCTTGTAGGGTATGGGAGTAAATCCGGCTATTCCGACGGCCCATGCATCATATTTATTGTAAAGGACTTCAATGTATTCGACCTTTGGTGTCAGGCCATAAAAGTCTACAATACGGCTTCCGATTGAAGCCATGAACTGCCATCCGATCAGATAGCCGAAGCATCCGCCGAGCACAGACCCGGCCGAACATATTAATGCATATTTAAAAGACTTTTTGGGGATGGACACAGCCAGTGCTATGAGCAGTATATCAGGGGGGATTGGAAAAAAAGAGGATTCACTGAAGGCCAGCAAAAATAATGCCCATGATCCGTAAGGTGTATCTGCCCAGTGGAGTACCCAGTCGTAAAGACGGCGAAGCATAAATTACCCTTTCCATCCATATTCACCCACAAGTTTGACGAACCGGCACCCGCCTAAACTTGTCTTGTGAATGCCATGTTCATCCTTGTACAGCTTAATCAGTTCCTGGGAGTAGCGGTCTCCTACAGGTATCACCATACGCCCCCCCACAGCAAGCTGGCTGACAAGGGGTTTGGGAATTCCCGGTGAACCTGCGGTAACAATAATACCATCAAAAGGGCTTTCATCCGACCATCCGGAAGTACCGTCGGAATATTTGGTTACAATATTGTGATAATGAAGCTTGTCAAACAGCTTGCGGCTGCTTAAATATAGAGAGTGTATTTTCTCGATAGAATAAACGCGAAACACTATTTCCGCTAAAACTGCGGCCTGATATCCTGATCCGGTTCCGATTTCAAGTATCCTGTCTTCTTCGCCCGGCTGCAGTGCCTGAGTCATTTCGGCTACGATATACGGCTGTGAAATGGTCTGCTGTTCTCCGATGGGAAGCGGGAAATCACCATAGGCCTGATCTCTTAAGGCTTCACTCACAAAAAGATGTCTCGGGACGGTGCACATGGCCTCAAGGACTTTGCGATCCGTTACCCCGCGTGCTTGAATCTGCCTTCTAACCATCTCTTCTCGCTGGCGTTCATATTTTATGGTATTTTCATTCAATGTCAAAGGTCTCGAAATTGATACAAAGATTTGAAAGGGTTATATTGTTGGTTTAACTTGCGATGCATGATAAATAAATTTTCTATCAAATTAAAAGGGTTAGGTCAAGAATTTAGAACCTGATATCCAAAAAGAGTGTTTTCCCGGGCCCAAGACACATGCCATGTATTTAATTATGTGTTTTCGGCTCAGAATATAGTAATAAAAAAACCCTTGATTTTTCAGCAAAATGTAACATAAATAGATAAAACCCGTCGAAAAATAAAACATAAAGAACAAAGTGAAATAACGATAAAAATATACGCTATGCAATAACCTAACCCGGACAAGCCGGAAAAGTTAAAAGTGATCTAAAGTTTGAAGTGATCTAAAGTTAAGGAGTCGCTACGCTCCTGCTATTTATTTTAGATAAAATTGACAGAATACCTTAACTTTAGATCACTTTAGGCACTTCACACTCTATAAATTTAGATATTTTTTGCCACAAAAAGCACAAAATTTACAACTAAGGAACTCAATCGGTTTCCGGATCGGAAAAAGCTATGTGGCCAAATGAATAGTACAAAACATCTGATCGCTGCTGTTTTATTAGTGATATTCATCATTAGTCTGGGTGTAGCCGGATATATGATGATCGAAGGGTGGAACCTTTTAGATGCCTTGTATATGACTGTCACTACGCTTACCACGGTGGGGTATGGCGAAGTACATGAGATGACCAAAATAGGACGGATTTTTACTATCTTGCTCATCTGTATAGGCGTGGCTTTCTTTTTTTATGTTGCCGGCGCTGTTGTCCAGTTTATGGTTGAAGGGCGAATCAGAACCATATTAGGGAGGAGAAGATTGCATAAAAAGATTGATCGACTGAAAAACCATTATATTATTTGTGGATATGGACGTATCGGCAAGGTTCTTTGCAAAATGTTATTAAGAAAGCCGTTTGACCTGGTCGTTGTTGAGAAGGACCCGGAGCTTATCCCAGTAATGGATGCAGATAAAATTCTCTATGTGTCAGGTGATGCAACAGATGAAGAAAACTTGCTTAAAGCAGGCCTGAAGCGTGCTAAAGGGCTGATTGCTGCTCTGGCTACGGATACGGAAAACGTTTTTCTGGTGCTGACAGCCAGACAACTTAACCCCGACCTCTATATCATTGCAAGGGCAAGTAGAAACGAATCAAAGAATAAATTGCATGCCGCCGGCGCCAACAAGGTAGAATTACCATACGATATGGGTGCTGTGAGTATGGCCCAGCGGATCATCCGTCCAACCGTGACCAATTTTCTGGAACTTGCCTTTGCTTACCGACGTAAAGATATTCAGATGGAAGAAATGCCGGTCTACTCTTCCTCTGATCTTGTAAATGTCATGCTGAAAGATTCAGGAATCAGGCAACAATTCAACCTGATAATCATTGCGATAAAAAAGCTAGATGGGAATATGCTGTTTAATCCTTCTTTTGAGACGGTTATCGAGAGTGGAGATACCGTAATTGCCGTGGGGCAGGAAAATAATCTTCAACAACTGGAAAAGATATTGAATCCAGCAGGACAAGAATCTGCTTAGCGGTTATATTTTGTATATAATTCTTTTTTCAGTAATTATAATATCGACATACTTGTCATGGGATTCCATTTGTATTTGCGAAATTATCTGGTTTTCAAAAGTAAGAGCAACTTTTCTCGTTGTGATCGATAATTTTGGAATAAGCCGGTCGTAATATCCGTCACCCGATCCTATTCTTCCCCCTTTTTCATCAAATGCAACACCTGGAATTATTGCTATGTCGATACATTCGATGGGCGCGACGTTGCAACGGCTCGAGTCCGGTTCTAGGATGCCTCTGGGCCCGGGCATTAAATCGGTATCCAGGTTATCGATTTTCATCAATTTCATTTCATGTTTTGTTGTGTCAAAGGCAGGAAGAATGACAATTTTTTTGTAGTTTAAACATCTTTCTATTATCTTTAGCGTATTCACTTCGCTGGTGCTGTTTATATAAAGCAATACAATATTTGCTTCCAAAAAGTTGGCAAATTCAAAGAGACGGTTTTCTATTCTTGTAATTTTTTCTTCAATTTCACTGTCAGAAAGTGCAGATAGTGTTTTTGCTATGTTACTGCGTATTTCATCTTTTGTTTCTCGAATTTCCTCCATAAGTATTCTCCCGAGCGGATATTTAGAATATTATTTACTATATACAAATTTTGAAGGACAATGTCAACTAACAATAATCATTGACTATATGGCTTGCCCGTGATATGACCTCCCTAAAACTTTTCATAATTTAGATGCCTGCAATATTTTTCTCAACAATCAGGTTCAGATGAGATGCAGGCTTTGTAATTTGGCTGAAAGAATATAGGAATTGTTATGCTAGAAATCAAGTTTGTGAGACAGAACCTTTCTGAAATTGAAAAAGCGCTTTCAAGGCGAGGGCAAACAGCCGACCTTGAAACTTTCAAACAATGTGATGCCAAACGCAAAACCATTCTTATTGAGATTGAAAACCTTAGACATCGCCGCAATGTGGTTTCTGAACAGATAGCGGATATGAAAAAAGATGGTGAAGCTGCAGATGATCTTGTGACTCAGATGCGTGAGGTCGCCGGCAAGATCAAGGCGTTGGATCATGATTTGTCGGAAAATGAAGATAAAATAAAACAAATCCTTTTTGGATTGCCGAATATACCTCATAAATCGGTCCCTGCGGGAAAGGACAGTTCTGGAAATCCTGTTCTAAAACAGATCGGCACACCGCCTGATTTTGATTTTGAGCCCCTGCCTCACTGGACATTAGGTAAAAAACTCAAGATCTTAGATTTCGATACAGCAGCTAAAATTACCGGCGCCCGTTTTCCGCTCTATTTAGGTAAAGGCGCGAGGCTGGAAAGGGCGCTTATCAATTTTATGCTTGATATTCATACCACAAAACATGGTTATACAGAGATATTGCCGCCCTTTATTGTGAACCGCAACAGCATGACAAACACCGGTCAACTTCCAAAGTTCGAGGAAGATCTTTTCAAGCTTAACGGGTGGGATTATTTCCTTATACCCACGGCTGAAGTTCCGGTAACCAACATCCATAAGGGTGAAATTTTAAATGAGGAAATGCTGCCGATTTTCTACACGGCGTATACCCCCTGTTTTCGTTCGGAAGCAGGTTCCTATGGAAAGGATACCAAAGGATTGATCCGGCAGCACCAGTTCAACAAGGTTGAGCTGGTCAAATTTACTAAGCCGGAAACATCTTATGATGAGCTTGAAACACTTTTAAACCACGCTGAAACAATTTTAAAAATTCTAGGGCTTCCATATCAGGTTGTCAATCTTTGTACCGGCGACCTGGGCTTTTCCGCAGCAAAAACTTATGATATTGAAGTCTGGATGCCCGCGCAAAATGTTTACAGAGAAATCTCATCGTGCAGTAATTTTGAGAGCTTTCAGGCCAGGCGCGCCAATATCCGGTTTAAAAGAAAAGGTAAAAAGGGCACCGAATTTGTACATACTCTCAACGGGTCCGGGCTCGCTGTGGGACGAACGGTGGCCGCGTTACTTGAAAATTTTCAGCAGGCTGAAGGGCCCGTTCTTATTCCCGAAGCCCTGAGACCCTATATGGGCGGACTTGAAAAAATATCGTCGTGAAACCAAAAGATTTCCCGAAAGAGATTAAATCCTTTATCATTCCGAAACACCATGGCAAACTAATTTATCGGTGCATTGGCTGTGGCCGGGAGTACGGTATTGATGAGCTGCTCTATACCTGCTTGGATTGCGGACAGGTGCTTCTGATTTTCGATACAAATTTTGAACGCTTAAAAAAGATCCCGGGTAGGATATGGCGCAAGATTTTTGATTATCGCAAGATGCTCACAATCCCGGCACTAAAGGGGATCTATCTTTATCATGAATTTATAGGGCCGGTTATTCCACTCGAATCCGTGATCTATCTTGGCGAGGGACACACTCCTGTTGTGGAAGCAAACGATTTCCTACAGGGGAAAGCAAACCTTAAATTCTACTTTAAAAATGACGGTCAGAATCCCAGCGCCTCATTTAAGGACAGGGGGATGGCCAGCGCATTGAGCTATATCAACTATCTGGTTCAAAAAGGTCATACTTCCGATGTGCTTGCCATATGCGCTTCCACCGGGGATACCTCAGCTGCTGCAGCCTTGTATGCATCTTTTCTCCAACCCCATGTTAAATCCGCAGTGCTTCTACCCCATAAGAAGGTGACACCGCAACAACTTTCTCAGCCTCTGGGAAGTGGCGCCGCCGTGTTCGAGATGCCGGGTGTGTTTGATGATTGCATGAAGGTTGTTGAAGCCCTGTCGGAAAATTACAATGTCGCACTTTTGAACTCAAAAAATGCCTGGCGTATACTTGGGCAGGAGTCATATTCATATGAAATCGCACAGGCGTTTGAGTATGACATGGGAAACAAAGTAGTGGTTGTCCCGATCGGTAATGCTGGCAATATTACTGCTGTAATAAGCGGGTTTTTGAAATTTTATGAGACCGGTATTATACGGACTTTGCCGAAAATATTAGGTGTTCAGTCAGAACATGCCAATCCTGTTTATCGGTATTATCTGGAACCTGATGCTGAAAAACGAAAATTTATTCCAGTAGCCGTTAAGGCGAGTGTAGCCCAGGCAGCCATGATCGGCAATCCTGTTTCAATGCCGAGAGTGATTCATCTGGTGGATTTATATAACAGTTTGTCAGGCAGGCAGAATGTCTTTTTTGTTGAGGTTACCGAACAATCCATAATGGACTGGGAACTTCTGGCCAACCGTAATGGACATATTGCCTGTACCCATGGCGGCGAATCTCTTGCCGGTCTGATTGTAGCGCGCAAGCAAAAAATTGTTGGGCAAAAGGATATTGCCATCGTCGATTCAACGGCTCATTCACTAAAGTTTTCGGGTTTTCAGGAGATGTATTTTGAAAATAGCTTTCCCGCAGAATTCGAAATTTCTCCAAACCCGGATCTTATTAACACCCCTGTTTACGTTCATCCGGATGATCTCGCAAATGTTCCTGCTCCAGGGAAAACATTGCACGGCGAAGATTTTGAGCGGTTTGTCCAAGCTGTATCCTCAGAGATTGCAAAGATTTTGAGTCTCAAAAAAAGGTAGAAAGAATGAAATTCCAAGGATCATCTTTAGTATTCGTCTTTTTGGTGATACTCATTCCGGCATGCCTGATTTTTCCCCGTTCCGCATATAATGCTTTTTTGTATAAAAGCTATACCATTAAATATGACAGAGGCTGGGACATATTATGTGATCCATATGTTGTGAAAAAAAACGACTGGCTTTACAAACTCTTCAGACAAAAAGGGGAAATCTCTCACAGGGATTTCCCGGAATTTTTAAGGATATTCAAACGGACAAATCCACATATTCATGATATAAACAGAATTCGTGTCGGTCAGCATATTATTATTCCACTAAAGAAGTTAAGCCCGGTTTCAATGCCCGGACAATCTTCAGGTGTGGTTACAATTCCGTTTGTGACCCTCCCCAACATACCTGAAACCCTTGAAACGTATTCATCAGAACATACCGTACAAAAGGGAGATTGCATATCTGTTCTTATTTCGACAAGATACGGGCCTTATGGCGCAGAACCATATAAACAGGGCATCGAACTGTTCAGACTGATCAATCCTGATATCAAAGATCTGGATCGTATTTATGCCGGCCAGGATATCCTTATCCCGGATCCGGCTATTCTAAACCAGCCATGGTATCAATCCCTGTTTGACAGTTCAGCAGATAATAACAACCGTCCCAAAATAAACCGCTCAATTCTGACTTCTAAAACAACACCGGAGTTTTCTGTTTCGGAAGACAGGGGGGAGCAACAGACGACTCATTTATCAAAAATTTCGTCGGTTTTAGATGGGAAACTTATTAATAACGGCGTGTACTATTTTCCAAGGCCGGGCCGGGAGGATTTTGCGGTCGATCTTTCCAGAATTTCCTTAATGGAATTTAAAAATGGAAACAGGATCCTTTTTCCAATGGCCAATAAAAATCAGGACACTGAGCTTGATATGGTAAAATCCTTCTGGAAGGATGTACATATTGTTCGAATTGCGCCAAACGATTCTGTAAAATATATCTTTGATGCTGTTTTTAAAAGCCTGGGGAAAGATTTTTTAAAAAACCGTTTGTCTTTTTTCGATCAAGGAGTCAAGGTTGAAGTCCGGGGGGAATGGATATTTGATAAAATTGCTGAGAAAGGAAAAAGCGTGCGCCATTTTTGTATATCCCTTATTGATAATCCGAGCGAGCGGACCCCCGAATCAATCTTGCGCTACCTGGATCAAAATAATATTGTTTTAAAAGAGATCCTTACGGGTAATAATACTGCCGTGCAGAAATCTAATAAACCGGGTCCCCATAAATCGGCTGAAATTGTGAGTACCATCGATTCTTCAGATCAAAAAACCTTTGTAAATGATTTGATTACAACCATTGGATACACGTACTCCCCCAATATCAGTATTTCATTCCCGTATTCCGGAGTTCAAGTAAAGACGGTTTCAAATCTTGTCACCGGAAGTGACGGAAACCCATCCCTTATAGACTTTGGGGATCTTTACGGCGATGCTGTTTCTGCCATTGAAAAGACCGGATTTGCTGTCACCCAGATAAAAGGTGATGATAATTATCCTGTGATAATAAAAAAGATTCTTGGTGCCATGGATGTTTCTTATACAAATAATCCAACTTTTCTTGCAGCCAAAAGACCTGCCATCTATAATACCATTTTGACTATACCCGGTTTTCTGGTTACCGGTGCAGGAGGACCAAGAATTCTTCTTTCTTTTGCTACCCCGCATAGTGGGATAATTCAATTTTTAACAAATCAAGGGTTTAAGATCAGTCTGATCGAACCGTCTAAAAAAAAGCAGCTAACGTATCATAAAGGTTAAAAAAATGAAAACATATGGATTTGTCTGGCCAGTAGTTTTAATTCTGATATTCGGCGTTATTTCGTGTGCGGCAAAGCTGGAAATGCAAAAAAAACAGGCCAAAGCTTCAAGGAATTTTGGCGAAGCATATTACAGAGAGGGAAATTATCCTGCCGCGTTAGGAGAATTTCTTAAATCAGAAAATCTTTATCCCGGCGATCCTTTTCTACAAAACGACCTGGGCCTCACTTACATGGCCATGGGAAAAATGGATCTTGCTGTTAAACACTTCGAAAAGGCCCTTGAAATTAAACCCGATTACGCACCTGCCATAAATAATTTAGGGACCGCCTATCTAAACATGAAAGAATGGGATACTGCCATCAAGTATTTCAAGGAGGTTAGCGAAAATCTCCTGTATGCTACACCTCATTTTGCTCTTTCCAATATGGGATGGGCCTACTACAACAAAAAAGAGTATGCACTTGCTGAAAAGTTTTATCTTAAGGCCCTTGAAATTAGTCCCAAATTTATCAACGCGCTGGTCGGTCTCGGCAAGACGTATATTTCGATGGGCAGGAGTTCAGAGGCCGTGGCCACACTTGAAAAAGCCGTTAAAGACTATCCGCGCTCAGGACAAATATATCTCAATTTGGCCCAGGCCTACACCTTATCGGGTGAATATAAAAAGGCTCTTGATGCTTATGAAAAAGCGGTTGAGTTTGCTCCGGACAGTGCCCTTTCCCGGGAAGCGGAAAGAGAGGCTCAAAAAATAATGCGATTTCGGGAATGAAAAATTTTACTAATTAGTTCTTATATTGCGTTGTTCAAGCTGAACGATCCTGGGAGTAATAAAAATCAGCAGCTCATCCAGTTGGTCTTCTTTGGATTTTGTTTTAAATAGCCAGCCGAGAACCGGTATTTTCATCAGTCCCGGGATCCCGCTCTCATCTCTATCTGTTCTTGTTTTCCTGATACCGCCGATGATCACCGTATCCCCGTCATTTACCAAAAGTTCGGTATTCGCTTCCTTGGTGGTAAATGACAGCTCATTATTAATGACTGGACCGACTTCATTATTTTTTACTGAAATTTCCATTGCAATGCGTTCATCAGGGGTGACATGCGGTGTAACTATCAGCTCAAGGGCGATGTTTTCTAGCTCAACGGTCGTATTTCCATCAGCATCCAGCTTAGTATACGGGTACCTTAAACCCTGTATGATACTCGCCTGTGTATTGTCGAGTGCTAAAATTTTAGGGGTAGAAATTATCTTTACCTGTCCTTCACTTTCAGCGGCCTCTATGGTAGCGCCCAACGTCCATGGCGTGCCGGTCACCTTGCTGAAATTTATCCCAAAACTTCCAAGGCTAGATATAGGCGGATTGGTTGCTGTAAAAGAAAAATCACGAATATATTTGTTGCCGGTCGGACCATAAGTTCCTGATAGAGTGACTCCAAGCTCCCTTGAGAAGTTATTGCTGGCTTCGACAATTCTGGCTTCAATGAGAACCTGCGGGGTTACCCGGTCGAGTTTTTGAACGATTTCCTTGGCTCGTTTAATGGATCGCGCCACATCCGACATCACAATCATGTTGTTTGTTTTATCAACGCTAACTTTGCCGCGTATGGGGTTGAATTTACTATCTCCTTGATCATTTACAAATTTTCCGTCTACCACAAGATGTTTGCCGATATTAATTGCATCAATATAGCTGATACGCATAAATACGGTAATCAGTTCTTCCTCATTTTCGGCTTCCCGCTTTGCTGCTAACTTTGCTTTTCTTTCCTCTTCTTCCTTTGCCAGAGTTTTAAGGGTAGCAACCCGTATGATGCCTTCTTCGTATACTAAACCAAGCTTGTTCATCTTCAGGACCAGAGTCAGAACCTGATCCCACGGTATGGGTTTTTCAAGGCTCATCGTAACCTCACCGGTTACATCCTTGTCAATGGCAAAGTTTTCTCTGCTGACTTCCCGTATAATGCGAAATACGTTTTTAATATTGGTTCTAAAAAAATCGACCGCGATTTTTTCCCCAACATATTTCTTTTTAGTCTCCGTCCGATAAAAATCCAGCGATCTTCGTATACCCGTAATTGTATCGGTGGTTTTTTGGCGGTCAATATCATAAGCAGCACCCAAAGCGGTTTCTTGTGCTACTGGCCGAGTTGATTCAGGACCATGGGGGTCGCCGGCTTTATCTTGTTTTGCTCCTGTATCAGCAGCCGGCTGAGTCATAACCTTTTTCCATAATGGAAGCTTGGCTTTATCAAAGGGCCTGGGAGATATTGAAGAAGCTTCAAAATGGAGCAACAGAAGACTATCCGTCTGTTCCACAAAATAGGGTGCTGGTTCTCGCAATTCAATGGTAACCAGAGAGGTATCTTTCATGGCCGGTGTCTGAACCGGTGTTATACGGTCAACAGCGCTTTGAAACCGCGTGGTAACCAATGGACGCTGCCGATATTCCGGAAGTCTTGTATTATAAAGATTGAGCAGGAGTTTTTTATCATCGATTTTTTTTAAGTCGTATTTGATCGGTATTGTGGTCCCGATAATAATTGTGGATTTGCCGCCTTCTTCAGCCGAAAAATCTATCCGGTTAATCCAGGCGGGTTTGTCTTTTTTAATTTGAGGTGTAACCGTTTTATTGGCTGTGGTTTTCGCATCTAATTTTTCCTGTTCAGACGCGGCCGGCGGTTCCTTAGCATTTTGCGATTTATCGCTCGATTTTTCTTTTATCTCTAATTGCGTATCGATAGAAACTGGAACTCCGGATTCCTTATTGAATGATATTTTAAGGCCCGTATCTTCTTTGGTTACTTCATAAGAAGCGTCTTTTTTTAATAATATTTCAACTCGTGATGTATGTCCTTTGGTTGTTAATTCAGAAGCCTTGATTGAACTTACAATGTCACTGTCCGGTACATAGGAAGTATTGATATCGCCCAAAGCAGTTTCAGGAAAATAAAGTAAAACTCCCAGAGGCAAAGGTTGTTTGACCGAAGTGTAGGTAAGCAGCCGGTTCCCTCTGATCCATATTATAGACGATGTTAAGTCCTCGCTTGCGCTTATTTCGGTTATATGCTTGGGCTCAACAGATTGGCCTGCATCCTTTTTTGTCTCTTTAACTGCCATGGTGTTTGACGCACACCCAGCCAAAACCGTCATCAACATTCCCAAAAAGAAGATAATAGCTCCAATCGTTGACCATCTCTTGATGTTACCATTCATGTTATTCTTCTCCAGGAGGTTTCAATTCTATTTCTTTTTTACGAACAGAAATTTTGCCGTAAATATCTTCAACCTCTTCCTCAACAATGATCCTGTCCGGTAATATATTTATTACCCTGCCTGCGTGTGTCCCGATGTAAGTCCCTTTTTTTATTATGTACCCCTTCCCCGAATCCTCTTCAACCAGGGCCTTGTTCCCGCTCGGGGTGCGTAAAATTGCTACAAGTTTGAGCTGGCTTAAATCGAGTTTTTCAAGGGGTGTGAGTAGCTTACGCCGAACTGTTTTTCTATGCTTAACCGGTAAGGCCACGGGTCTTTCTTTGATCAATGGTGCAAATGGATCAAGTTTTCCTTTGGGGTTGTAAAAGTCGTTTGTTTTCGGTGTTTCGATTTTTTCGGTTGTCTTGGATACTGAAGCAATCCGTTTTTCTTTTAAAACACCAACCTCGCCTTTTGAAATATCCGGTGAAATTTTTGCTATGGGCTTGGCCGTTACTTGTTTTGAGCCGGATTTTGGGATATCGGTTTTTTGGGGCAGTTGAGGTTTTGACGCATACTTTTTGTCAATAATGATCTTTTTGGTGATCTTCCTGGTCTTGGGGGGCGGCTCAGCTTTTTTATCACAACCCACCCAAAGGGAAAATATACAGATGAAACAGATGACACTGCGTATTATGGCAATTATTTTATCCATTATTTATGGTTGTTGTTTATTTTTTTTGCTTATCTTTTTTTTGGGTTTGGTTTCCACAAATCTATAAGTTACAGCAGTGCATGATGTGTTAAGTTTACCCCTTCCCTTTGTTGCGGTCATCTTAATATTGTCTATATTAACGATCCTATGTAACCTTGCAACCTTGTCGAAGAAAAGAGCGGTTTTATGATAGTTACCCGTAACTATTATTGATACAGGAATTTCAGCATAGAATTCTTTGGTGAGTTCTGTTTTAGGCTCAAATAACAAAAATTCCAGGCCGGCATCATGACCGGATCGGGAAATACTTGACAGCAGAGAAGGTATTTCTTTTTTTTCGGGGAGTTTTTTCACGGCCACTTTAAAATCCGTTTGTGCTTTTTTCAATTTATCCTGAAAATGTTTAAGCTGTTTTGCCTTTGCTTGTGCCCTGACAAGTTTTGTTTCCAGAGTTTCATGTTCGGTTTTTAATTTGTCAATTTTCTTCA
>JAYEFV010000256.1:0-3169 GCA_034658755.1 Thermodesulfobacteriota bacterium
ATTTGGGGATAAAGACCGCTCTTTTTCATAATGTCGCGGAATTTGGCCTTGAAGATTTTTGACATGGCCTTGACCGGCAGAAAAAAGTCGATTCGAGAGCAGTGCCATTTGTCGTCGGTTTTCGAAAATGCACCTCCGGGGACGATATAATGGATGTGTGGATGATAGGGCATTTGTCGTCCCCAGGTGTGCAGCACCCCGAAGAATCCGGGCATGTCTGCGCCGATGTATTTTTGATCGGCCGCCAGTTTTTTAATTGTTTGTGAAGAGGCGGTAAACATGGCCGAGTAGCACACCTGCTGGTGACTGCGGATGAAGCGCCTGAGCTTTTGTGGTACGGTAAAGGTAATCATGAAATGATGCCCGGGTAATTGACGATCCAATTGCGTTTGCAGCCACTTTCGGGTTTTATGGTGCTGGCAATTGGGACAATGCCGGTTGCCACAGCAGCGATATACAATGTGCCTTTCACCGCATTCGGTGCATTGATAGATGGAAGCGCCGTAATGATCCGAGCGGCAATCGATGATGGCATCAATGACCTTTCGATGTTCTCCGGGAATGGTATCACCGAAACGCTGGATATACTCGGGCGCATAGGCCCGGAAGATGTCTTTAATCGTTGTCATGGTCATCTCCTTTCATCAGGTCGTTGATAATGCCATGAGCGTGCTCATGGCCTTGCGTTGTAAGGTGGAGATAGACCATGGTAGAGTTCAGGCTGCTATGCCCCAAATACTGCTGGATACGACGGATATTGACTCCCGCTTCCAGCAGATGTGTGGCATAAGAATGGCGCAGGGTATGGACAGAGATACGTTTTTTTAACTTCAACTGTTTCAATACCCGACGCAGGGCACCTTGAACGGAACTCTTATTCATGGGGATTTGAGCGGTAGGCCCTTCTTTGCCGCTTCGACCCAGTCGTGGAAAAATCCAGGTCGGATTACGGTGCAGCTTCCAGTAAGATCTTAGTATGTGAAGTGTCGACTCGGGCAAGGGAACATATCGGTCTTTAGCGCCCTTGCCGCGAACGTGAATGCGCATGCGATCTTTATCGATGTCGCTGACCTGAAGATGAAGGGCTTCGTGCAGTCTAAGCCCGCAGGAATAGACGGAGGTAAGGTATGCTTTGTTTTGAGGGGTACTGACGGTTCTCAGGATGGATCGAATCTCATCGAGGCTCAGTACAGTAGGCAGCCGCCGTTCACTTTTTGCCCGTATCAGTTCCAGTGTGTGCCATTCACGTTTGAGCACATTGATAAAAAAGAACTTGATGCCGCTGTAGCAAATCCGCATCGTGGCGGGTGACCATTTATCTTTGTTTTTGCGATGCAGGAAATAGTCTTGAAGCTCTTCTTCTGAGACTTTATCTGGAGTTTTGCCATAGTAATCGGCAAGCATCCGAACCGAGCGTGTGTAACATTGCTGTGTACGCTCGCTCATGCCAGCGAGTTGCAGGGCTCTCATGGACTTTTGGTAATAGTCTTTCATCATAACTCTCCTTTCGTTTAGGGTTAATAAAATTGGTATGAGAGTTATGACGCAAAAATGGGGGGTCTTGCAACTTGTGTGGAATGATTAGGATATGAGATAATTAAGACAGGTTAAATAATCTGCCGCGAAGCGGCTTACTTGAACAAATCGTTGAAGCGGAAAACTGGCATTTCCGGATAAATTGTTTTTTTGGTCAATTCAACCAAATGACCCGGAAAATGTTGCTCTTTGTTTTTTACCCGTTTCCGCTTAACTCAGCGTTCGGCATAAGACTTGACATGATATGCATGAAATGATAGGTTTATGCATAAGGAGGCCGGCCATGAGAACAACACTTGATTTACCTGAGGATTTAGTTAATGAGGCTATGAAAGCTACTCATATCAATACAAAAACCAAGGTCATTATAATCGCTTTGGAAGAATTAATAAGGAAATCAAGGATTTCCGGGTTAAAGGAATTCAAGGGCAAGGTAGATTTGGACATTGATATGAACGCCATTAGAGGACGTCAATGTCGGTATTAGTTGATACATCCATATGGATCGAATATTTCAGGAGCGCCGATCACGCTGAAAAGCTTGAGTACTTAATTGATGAGAACCTCATTGTCATTAACGATATTATACTGGCAGAATTGGTTCCGTTTTTAAAGGTTCGCAACCAACGTAAACTCATCGAATTGCTGCGTAGTATTAGTAAGTTGATGCTATCCATTGATTGGGACCAAATTATTGAATTTCAATTCAAATGCCTGAGAAATGGTTTAAATGGAATCGGTATTCCTGATCTCATACTAGCCCAAAACGCAAAACAACATCAGTGTGCAATATATTCACTTGATAACCATTTTGAGCTTATGAAAGACATCCTTAAACTCAAGTTGCTGGTTTAAAGATGGTCTGTGCCGAACATCAGCTTTGAGAAGGATGCTCATTTCGCTCCGCTTCATCCTCACCTCTCAAGCTGGGCGTTATGCCTACATTCATAAATAATCCACTTGACATATTACGCCCTACGTAATACTATACGCATATGATCAAATCATTTGCCTGCCGAGACACTGAAAAGCTGTTCGACGATCAGCGAGTCCGCCCCTTCCAATCTTTTGAACGGCAGGCGAGAAAAAGGCTTATGGTTCTTCATGCCGCTCCGAGTCTGGAAGCTTTAATGCTTAATCCAGGCAATAAGTTTCATGCTTTAAAGGGAGATAGGAAGGGACAATTCGCTATCAGCATTAACAAACAGTGGCGTGTTTGCTTTGAGTGGCATGATGGTAATGCATTTAATGTTGGAATTGTCGATTATCATTGAGGTATTGATATGAGTGCTAAAAAATTACTGGACCCAATTACACCTGGTGAAATCCTGCGTGAAGATTTCATGGAACCATTAGGTATCAGTATAAACCAGCTTTCACGTGATCTTTCTGTCCCTCCCAATCGGATCAGCGAAATTGTCAACGGGAAAAGATCCATCACTGCCGACACTGCCTTGAGACTACAGCGCTATTTTGGGATTGAGGCTCAGTTTTGGCTGAACCTACAGACTGAATATGATTTGAGGATGATGAAACGTAAAGTATGGTCTGATATCGAACGGCGAATTATACCGGTTAAAACAACGGAAACAGGGATTGAGCATAGTGCCGGGGCATAACAAAGCGGATGAAC
>JAYEFV010000257.1:0-36252 GCA_034658755.1 Thermodesulfobacteriota bacterium
GTCCATTAAAGAAGCAAACCAGCAAGTAAAACTCTGGATGCAATTAGCCCGGGAGGCCTATGTAGAGAAGAGACTAATTCAGGTTTTCCATTACTTCCACCGTGCACTGGAGTATGCTGAGCAGAGGGAATTAGAGCATGAAATTGCCTGGATCTGTCGAGATTTGGGATACGTCCACGCCCGTCAAGGATCACTGAACCAAGCCCTTGACTATTTAAACAAGGGTCTCGCGCTTCGTGTTGACGGATTAGAAATCGAGATCCGAGTCGGGCTCATAACTAACAAGGCGAGCGTGCTTGCCAGATTAGGGTCCTATAGAAAAGCAGTGGCTCTTCTGGAGCAAGGCGCGAGTTTGATCTTCACCCACTATCAAAATCTCTCTTTGGCCCCCAGCCATATGGTTCTGTCTTATGCTGGAATCCTTCGGATGGCAAAGGATTTGCGAAAGGTAGTTGCTCTGCTGGATCAAGGCATCCCACCGGAGCGAATCCAGGTTGAAATTAAGGGGTATTCCCCTTATGGTCAAAGTGAGATCGGGTAAGTGGTAACCTTTTTTGCCGGATTTTTGATGTAAATCAAAGGTCTTGTAATCTAAACCGGAGGAGTGAAAAATGAAAGTAAGCAGTGTAATGCAGATGAGGTCTTTGGATCGATACGCTATAGAGAAACTCGCTATACCGGAAGAGATTTTAATGGAAAATGCGGGGGAAGCCTCGTATTTTGTTATAATGGATGAGTTTGGAGTAACGCATAAAAAATTTGTTATTATTTGCGGTATCGGTAACAACGGAGGGGATGGATTTGTTGTCGCAAGGAAAATCCACTCAAATAGGGGAGATGTAAAGGTCTTCATTCTGGGTGATGTGAATAAATTTAAAGGTGCGGCAAAAAAGAACTTTGATATTATATGCGGGTTACAGATTGAAATCCGGCACATTGAATCGATTGAAACGATAAAGAGTGATGTCCTGCATTGTGACGTAATAGTTGACGCAATCTTTGGAACGGGCTTAACGAGAAATGTGGAAGGTCTCTATAGAGATGTTATCCTGTTGATAAACAAAAGCAGAAAAAAGGTTTTCAGTGTTGACATTCCCTCGGGCATTAATGGGGATACAGGGGAAATTATGGGTGTCTCTGTTACGGCAGACTATACCGTAACTTTTGGCCTTCCCAAGATAGGAAATATGCTTTTTCCCGGCTATGAACATTGTGGAAAATTGTATGTCTCACACATATCTTTTCCTCCATCCCTTTACAATAAAGATTCGATAAAAGTTGGAATCAACGATTATATTAAACTTCCCCCAAAAGACAAAATTGCCCATAAGGGAGATTTCGGTGAGGTTCTCTTCATTGCCGGTGCTTCAAGCTACTTTGGAGCACCCTACTATTCTGCCCTTTCGTTTCTGAAGGCAGGCGGAGGGTATTCCCGCCTTGCTGCACCCATTTCCGTGACCCCTTTTATTGCCAATAAGGGAAGTGAGATAGTTTTTATCCCACAAAAAGAAACAGACTCGGGGAGCATCTCTTTAGAGAATAGCGATGCTTTATTCGAGCTTTCTAAAAAAATGGATATGGTAGTAATCGGTCCTGGCTTATCATTAAATGAAGAAACACAACAACTGACAAGAGAACTGGCAAAGAAAATCGAAAAGCCTCTGCTTATAGATGGTGACGGGATTACTGCCATTTCCAAAGATCTGGATACGATAAAAAGGAGAAAGAAGCCTACCATAATGACCCCTCACCTGGGCGAGATGTCCAGAATTACAAAAATGAGTGTTCGTGATATTGATAAAAATAAAATAGATATTTTGCAGAGTACTTCAAAGGAGTTGAATTCAATAATTGTTTTAAAGGGGGCCCATTCAATGATTGGCTATTCCGATGAGAAGGTTTATATCAATATGAGTGGTAATCCCGGGATGGCTTCTGCAGGATCGGGTGATGTCCTGACGGGAACCATTGCCGCCATGTATGGTCTTGGCTTGTCCATTGAAGATGCGGTAAGAAAAGGGGTGTTCATACATGGATTTTCCGGAGACCTTGCGGCAAAAGATTTGGGTGAAGATGGAATTACGGCTCAGGATATACTGGATTATCTGCCACTCGCCATGAAAATGGATCGGGCAGGTCTTGACGAAACCCTAAAGGATGCTTACAAAGGC
The DNA here is from genome assembly GCA_034658755.1 of Thermodesulfobacteriota bacterium. GTDB lineage: Bacteria > Desulfobacterota > Desulfobacteria > Desulfobacterales > UBA11574 > S5133MH16. The sequence goes on from JAYEFV010000257.1 coordinate 2,172, forward strand.
ATTCGTGTTATATAGGAGGAAAAAATGAAGGCGTGGATTCTTGAAAAGCAGGCAAAAATCGATGAAAGACCTTTGAGATTGGCGGAAGTTCCTACACCCCGCGCAAAAGACGCTGAGATAAGGATTAAAATCCTGGTATGCGGTGTATGCAGGACAGATATTCATATTGCAGAAGGGGACCTATCCTTGAGAAAATCACCCTTAATTTTAGGTCACGAGATTGTGGGAATTGTTGATGAAATAGGTAAAAATGTGAAACTATTCAAAGTTGGCGATAAGGCAGGTGTAAGCTGGTTAAACAGTACCTGTGGAAAATGTAAATACTGCCTGTCGGGTAAGGAAAACTATTGTCCTGACATCAAATCTACAGGTTGGGATGAAGATGGCGGGTACGCGGAATATATAACGGTCTTAGAAGATGTTGCTCTGCCCTTAAACGATATTAGGTTAGAACCTTCCGATATTGCACCACTGATGTGCCCGGGTATAGCAGGATATGCGGCATTCAAACTTACAAAAGCTCAAAAGGGAAGCAAACTGGGGCTTTACGGATTCGGACCCACAGCTTTTTGTGTTCTTAAGGTGGCAAAATCCATGGATATAGAGGTATATGTGAGCACAAGATCTCCAAAGAATATTGAAGATGCAATAAACCAAGGTGCCGACTGGGCTGCAGACACAGCAAAAGATCAGATGCCCTGCAATCTCGATTCAGCAATTGTGTTTCCTCCTGCAGGCAACCTGGTCGAACCCGTGCTTTCTCAGGTGGAGAAGGGAGGAACAGTGGTTCTTGCACCGGTAGCCTCATCTCCTATTGTTATTGAAAATTACACTGAAAATCTGTGGGGCCGTACCATAGAAACCCTGTATAACCTGAAAAAATCTGAGGCTGATGAATTTCTTGAAATTGCTGACAGGCTTAAAATAAAACCGGAAAGGGGGATCTTCCCCTTTGAAGATCTGCAGGATGTTCTAATTACGGTCAGACATGGGAAAGCCAAAGTAGCAAACTCTGTTATTAAAATTTCAGGATGATTATACCTGCTTAATGTTAAATTAAATTCTGTACGAGTCGGGGGCTTTATTATGAAAAGAACAACAAAGGTTGAACCTCACGGCGGTTCACTTGTCAATCTTATGGTGGATGAAGAGCGAGCCGCCGTTCTAAAGGAGATTTCTATGAATCTGCCAGACATTACATTAAACAACCGGCAGCTTTGTGATCTCGAACTTCTTGCAACCGGGGCTTTTTCACCGCTTGACGGCTTTATGACCCGGCCGGACTATGAATCCGTGCTTGACCGCATGAGGCTGCAAAGCAATGTATTATGGCCCATACCGGTATGCCTCGGCATATCCGATATCCAGGCTAAGGCTCTGGAAGTCGGTCAATCGGTCACGTTAAGGGATCTGGAAGGGTTCCTGCTTGCCATTATGCATATTGAAGATATATGGCCTGTGGATCGAAACAAAGAGGCCTCATTAGTTTACAGCACAACCGACAGGAATCATCAGGGGGTTGAGTATCTTTTTAAAACAGAAGGTGATCATTACCTGGGGGGCAAAATCGAGGTTTTGAGCCTTCCTCTTCACTTCGATTTTAAACAGCTTCGCATGACTCCCTTAGAGATCAGAAACATTTACCGGAAACTCGGATGGCAGCGGGTGGTAGGATTTCAGACTCGAAATCCCATCCAGCGTCCCCAGTTTGAAATGACGGTGGCGGCCATGCGGCAGGTCAGGGCCAACCTACTCATTTTGCCGGTAACGGGTATGACAAAACCCGGCGATTTTGACCACTATACCCGGGTCAGATGCTATCGGGCGGTGACTCGCCACTACCCGCCTGACTCTTTTATACTGAATTTGCTGCCGCTCTCCATGCGTTTATCCGGTCCCAAAGATGCGCTTTTACATACAATTATTGCAAAAAATTACGGCTGCACCCATTTTATCATAGGACGTGACCATGCCAGCCCCGGAATAGATGCCGGAGGAAACCATTTTTACCAAAGAGACGCGGCTCACCGGGTGACCCAAGAATACGGCAGTGAAATCGGAATGACCATTGTTCCGTTTGAAGAGCTTGTCTATCTTCCTTTTGAAGATGAGTACCGTTCTCAAGATCAGGTTTCCGAGGGGACCCAGTATATTTCCTTTTCAAGCTCGGATATCCGTGAGAGGATCAGGACCGGACGGCGCATCCCCGAATGGGCCACCTTCCCGGATGTTGAGGCCGAACTGAAAAAGGCTTATCCATCTCCGGATAAGCAAGGCTTTACGGTCTTTCTGACCGGGCTTCCGGGTGCCGGAAAATCGACCGTTGCCAAGGTTCTCTATGCACGCTTTCTGGAAATGGGGGATCGTCCGGTCACCCTGCTGGACGGGGATATTGTGAGGCAGAATCTTTCGAGCCAGCTGAGTTTTTCCAAAGAACACCGGGATATTAACGTACGACGCATCGGCTTTGTGGCCAGTGAAATCACCAAAAACCGAGGCATCGCCATTTGTGCGCCAATCGCGCCCTACAATGCCACCAGAGCCGAAATCCGAAAAAACATCGAAACTTACGGCGGGTTTATTGAGGTTCACGTATCGACTCCCATTAAGGTATGTGAAAAAAGGGATCGTAAGGGTATGTATGCAAAGGCCCGGGCCGGAATGATTAAAGGGTTTACCGGTGTTGACGATCCATACGAGGTTCCGGAATCGCCGGAGGTGCGGATTGACACCACCGACCTCAGGCCCGATGAGGTCGTCCAGGAAATCCTGCTGCTGCTGGGACAAAAAGGATATATTTAAATTTAATGGTAGGCGGTACTGGATTTGAACCAGTGACTTCTACCGTGTGAAGGTAGCACTCTCCCACTGAGTTAACCGCCCAAAATTATTGACTATCAACTTTCTCCTTTAATTCTTTGCCGACTTTGAAGAAAGGAAGTTTTTTAGAAGATACATTAATTTGCTCGCCGGTTTTAGGATTTCGGCCGACGTACGGCTTATAATTTTTTACCGTAAAACTGCCAAAACTCCTGATTTCAACCCGCTCACCTTTTACAAGTGCTTCCGTTATTTCATCAAAAAAGGTATCAACAACTTCTGCGGCGTCTTTTTTACTAAGGGCTGCTTTATCCTTTAGTTTATTAACCAAGCCTGATCTGTTCATATAAGCTCCTTGAGACCTTTGCAAAACGTCCTCTTTTGTCTGCCCAGCCTGCCCCGTAGCTCCGGCAGATGGTACTGGGGTTAAATCCGTATTTAATATTTAACCGAAGACCTTTGCAAAACGCCCCTTTTTGCCCAATTTCTGCGTTAGGCTCAAATTTTAATCCTCAAAATACCCAATGTATTCGTGCCTGCCCCGTGAAATGCGAAGCCTATTTCTCTGGGGTGGTTAAAATTGTCGCCTTTCCCTCCGGGGCGTAGGCCCCACGGGCCGGAGGCTTGAACTTAGACAAAAATTGACATTTTTCAACGGTCTCAACCGGGGCCCAATTTCGGTGTCAGGTGGTACATCCCGCTAAAAGCGGGAAATATTTTTCAACGGTCTCTCCTTTTTAATGAATACCAAAAACGTGTTATAATGAATTGCATTGTAATTGATGAAGCAAATTAATCATTTATATAGAGTGTTAATTACTTCCAAGTCAAGCACTTTTTTATATTTGCAAAACAGTTGGTTATCCTATATGTTCCGATGACGTTTCTCCGAGAGTTATAATTTCTTCGGGTGTGGGTAGGTCTTGCAGATCCTTAAGATCGAATACTTCAAGAAATTGCTTTGTTGTCGCATAAATAAGGGGGCGGCCGGGAATTTCCTTTTTTCCCAAAATCCGGATCAGTCTCCGCTCAAGCAGCATGCGAAGGATTCCGCCGCAGTTAACCCCCCGGACATGTTCTATATCGCTGCGAATGATCGGCTGTTTGTAAGCAATGATTGCCAGAGTTTCCAAAGCGGCCTTGGAGAGACGCAGCGCTTTGGGCTGAATTAACCGTTTGATCCATTCTCTGTATTCGGGTCGGGTACGAATCTGGTAGCCGCCGGCGACTTCCCGTAAAAAGAAACCGCCTTTGCGGGCTTCATATTCTTTTGAAAGTTCGGAAAGTGCGTTTCGGATCTCTTTTTTTCCGGCCTGGGTGAGTATATTATTAATATGGTCAATCGTAAGTGGTTCCCCGGCCACCAGCAAAAGACTTTCGATGATGTTTTTTATTTCTTCCATTATAAATAAAAGAGTCTGATAATGCCTGTCTGGGTATGCTGTGCAGCCCGTATCAGTGAGAGCCTAACCATTTCAAGAATTGCAAGAAATGTCACAACCACATCGCTTTTATCAGCATTTTTGGAAAACAGCTCATTAAACGTTACCGATCCCTTGGTTTCAAAAATATCCACTATCTGAACGATTCTGTCTCTGACCGTAATGGTGTCGGCATTAATCTCCATCCGGCCAATGGGGGTGATGTTTTCAAGTATTTTTTGGAACGCATCGATAAGTTCAAATAGCCCGACATCTATGACTGCTTCCTCCCGGTTAAGCAAATAATCTTCCTGCCCTGGATTTCTGACAAAGGTATCTTCCCCCAGAAGATCCCTTTTCGCCAGCTTTTCAGCTGCTGACTTAATCCGGAGGTATTCCTCAAGGGGCCTGATAATTTCAAGGCGAGGGTCTTCGTCTTCATCCTCGTTTTCATGGGCCGGAAGGAGCATCGTTGACTTTATCTGTGTCAGGGTGGATGCCAACACAAGAAATTCCCCGGCCACATCTATGTTCATGGCCTTCATCCACTCTAAATATTCCAGATACTGTCCCGTTATCAGAGCGATGGGAATATCATAGATGTCAACATCATGTTTTTTAATAAGGTGCACCAAAAGGTCCATGGGACCTTCAAAGATATTTTCGAGCTGTACTTGATAACATTCATCAGGTGTCATAATAGATAACGGATATTATAAGATTGAAAATTAACGAAAGCCATCAGTAATAGTCAATGGAAACTATAGTTTTACAGCCTCTCTAACCTCTGCCATGGTCTGGAGCGCAACACGTCGTGCTTTTTCGCATCCGTCAGTAATGATGTTGTCGACAAGTTGTGGCCGGGCTTCGTAATATGCTCTTTTTTCACGCATCGGTTCTAAAGCTTTTATGAGATTTTGAGCCATTATTTTCTTGCATTCAACGCAGCCGATTTCGGCGATGCGGCACTCTTTGTTTATTCTGTCCACAGTTTTACTATCACTGTAAATCTTGTGAAATTCGTAGACATTACAAACATCAGGATCGCCGGGGTCGCTTTTCCTGGCGCGCTGGGGATCGGTCAGCATTTTGGAAATCATGGCAGCTATTTGATCAGGGCTGTCTGAAAAATAGATGGCATTGTTGTAACTTTTGCTCATTTTGCGGCGGTCAATGCCGAGTATTTTGGGTGTTTCGGTCAAAATCGATTCCGGTTCGGGGAATACTTCACCATAAAAATAGTTGAATCTTCTGGCGATTTCCCGCGTAATTTCAACATGGGGAACCTGATCCACGCCCACAGGAACCCCGTGGGCCTTATACATGATAATATCGGCCGCCTGCAAGACCGGATATCCGAGAAAACCAAAAGTGGAAAGGTCTTTGTTGCTGAGCTGAACAATCTGATCCTTGTAGGTGGGATTTCGCTCTAGCCACGGCACGGGTGTTATCATAGAAAGGATAAGAAAGAGTTCCGCATGTTCTTTGATATGTGATTGAATAAAAAGGGTGCTTTTCTCAGGCGAAAGCCCTACGCTCAACCAGTCTATTAACATATTGCGGATATATCCTGAAATAGAGCCGGTATCTTCATAATTGCTGGTTAAGGCATGCCAGTCGGCGATGAAGAAAAAACAGTCATACTGTTCCTGCATCTTTACCCAGTTGGCAAGGGCACCATGCAGATTCCCAAGGTGAAGGGGTCCTGTAGGACGCATCCCGCTGAGTATCCTTTTCTTTTTGGCCATATAGAATCTCCTGTGGTTAAAATTTTCGCCTTTCCCTCCGGGGCGTAGGCCCTACTCCCCGGCCTGTAAGCCCTACGGGCTGGCCTCCGGCTCGTAAAGGCGCGATCCTACGCCTCGGAGAGAAGCGGGGCCGGAGGCTTGAACTTGAACAAAAATGAACGTTTTTCAAAGGTCTCACAGCTTGACAGCTGTCCAATTCTGCTATCCTGCAGAATTGTCCTTGGCCTTGAACCCCGGTTAAATATTAAATACGGATTTAACTGGGCAGGCAAAATTGAGCATTTTTCAAAGGTCTCATTGTAGTTGTTGTAGCAGTTTAGTTCTTTGAAACAAATCGATTTAATTATACCTGAAGCGGTAATATTTATTAAAAGCTAAAGTTTTACCAATCTTAAATCTTCAATACACAATTCCAACATCCGGCTACCTTCCTATGAGAATATTTAACATAGGGGTCAAAAAAAATGACATAAACCAACCGAAAAAATTTGTTAGAAGCAAGAAAATAATTATTATCATGCCGAATCGTTCAATACGGGCATAATGCAGCCTTAAGGCATCCGGCAGAAACATAGCGAGTATTTTGCTCCCGTCCAAAGGCGGGATTGGGATCAGGTTGAATATTGCAAGAACCAGATTAATCACCACGCTGTAAAAAAGCATATGGTAGAAATCCATGATAAAGGGTCTTAATATGGACCCGTTCCATAACCATTGAAAATGGGCAATGGCCTGAAAGAGCACACCAGAAACAATGGCCAGGGCGAAATTAGCCAGAACACCGGCCGATGCCACATAAATCGTACTTTTGCGGCTATCACGAAAATTGGAAAAGTTAACCGGCACAGGCTTGGCATAACCAAAAATGACCGGAGAACCTGTCAAGTTCAATATAAGCGGCAGGAGTAACGACCCTACAAGATCGAGATGTTTGATTGGGTTTAAGGTCAGTCTTCCGGCCAAAAGAGCGGTATTATCTCCCATACGGAGCGCCAGATAGCCGTGTGCCACCTCATGAATGGTTACGGCGAAAAGGAGCGGAACGATCATTACAACAATTTGATTCAGATCTAAATTAGCGAACATAGTCTTTCACAAAATCGAGTTCATCATTGCGTGTTTTAATCTGACCGTTTAATTTGGAATCCAGGACGGCCTGAAGGATTTTCCGGTAAATCGGACCGGGTTCAAGTCCCATTTTTTTCAAATCCTTGCCTTTTACCGATATATCAATATGTCTCAGTCGTGTAAAGTAATTGGAAATGGATCTCTTTACCCTTTCGTGTTCGGTGGCGGCCATCATGTACAGGATCAGTTCAATTTTGAAAACGGCAAGTCGTTTGTAGATAGTGCTGTTTTTTGTCGGGAGATTTCGTTCCATCCATAAAATAGACCTGTCAGCCTCGAAACGTTCCTTACAGAAAATTGTTTTGTATCGTGGCGCGAGTTCAATTCGCATGCTGATTTCATGGGCGGTTTCTTTATCGCAGCGCCTTGTAAGAGCCAGAAAATAAACGGCCCATTTCATATACGGTTCTTCTAGAAAAAGCAAATCATGCCAGGATAGTACCTTTTTAACTGAATTAAATAATGAAATCATATAATTGTTTAATGTTATGGAGGGATGGACAACTTTCAGGAGATCATATTCATCCAGCCTTTTGATGGCGGCCAGGGGGGTTTCTTCTTCTAAAATCTGACGCAGTTCGGCAAATACCCTCCGGCCGCTGAGCCGCTTGAAAAAATCCATTTTTACAGCATTTTCAATAAGACCTGAAGTCAGTTTTCCGATGGAAAAACCGAAACGCTGTTCGAATCTTATCGCGCGGAATACCCGGGTCGGATCCTCAACAAAACTCAAATTGTGCAACACCCTTATAGATTTCTCCTTAATGTCCTTCTGGGCCGCAAAAAAATCTATTAACAGGCCGAATTTATTCGGGTTGAGCTGGATCGCCAAGGTATTTACAGTGAAGTCCCGTCTAAAGAGGTCTAGTTTTATCGAACTCATCTCCACAATGGGAAGGGCCGCCGGGAACTTGTAGTATTCCATTCTGGCAGAAGCCACATCAATTTTAAAACCGTCCGGGAAGATAATTACAGCGGTGCCGAACTTTTCGTAGGAGTGAATACGAGCATCAACCATTTTTACATATTGTTTTGCAAATGCAATGCCGTCGCCTTCGATGACAATGTCTATATCTTCATTGGTTCTGTACAGGAACAGATCGCGCACAAATCCGCCCACAACGTAAGTATTGTAGCCCATTTCGACAGCTTTTTGGCCGATGACCTGAAGCATGTCGAAAATACGAGGGGAAAGGCGTTCTTTCATGAACTTAAGGATGTTTCTAGTTCTGGCGTGGGCCGGTTCCTTGAGCAGGTACGGAGAGCCTGAGGAACTAAGTTTGGATTGCCCCACCAGAATGTTAAGCAAATCGGTGCGCGTAATAACACCGGTTATGATGCCATTGTCGATGACAGGAAGAATGCGTTGCTTGTTCTCGATAATTTTTTCCTGAATTTCCACAAGTTCGGAATCGGGCGCCACCGAAGCAAGTTCGGTTGTCATATATTCTTTGACCGGGATGTGTTCCAGCCCGTGATACACTGTCTTTTCAATAATCTGGCGGGTTATAAACCCGAGCAAGTCTTCTTCGCTGTTGTGCTTTTGGGTAACTATGAGGGCGTTTATGTTGTAACGTGTGAGAAGATTGCCGGCTTCTTTGCAGGAAACATCATCGCTTATCCTAATGACCGGAGATGACATTAGGTCTTTTGCCCGGTTCCTGGGCCTGATTTCACTGTAGAGGATTTCCGTAAGCCTCTGCTCAATCTGTGCAAGAGTTTTACCCTTGATGCTTGCGGCGGCCGCAAAGGTATGTCCCCCTCCGCCAAGGGGGGTGACAATTGCTCCCACATCGACCTCGGGTATTTTGCTTCGGGCCACGACGTACATTTTGTTTCCCATTCGCGCGATGGCAAAAATGGCATTGAGGTTTTCTATCTTAACCATTTTTTGAACCAGGAAAGCGAAATCCGACACATAATTATCGGTGGATACGGTTGTAATTACAATTTCGATGCCGTTGATATTGTAGGATGTTGCAGCTTGGATCATGTCGTTTAAAAGCCCCACCTGCTCCGGGCTAATCTCTCTTGAGATCAGATTTGAGACCATGTTTAAATTTGCTCCTTTTGAAAGGAGAAAGGCGGCGGCTGTAAAATCTTTTTCGGTGGTGGATGGGAAGGTAAAGGAACCGGTATCTTCGTATATTCCGAGACACATAATGGTGGCTTCATCAGGAGAAATGTCGATTCCCTTATCCTTTATGATTTCCGTAAGGATGCTGACAGTGGCTCCGGTTAAGCAATTAACCTCGTAATCACCCTTGATATCGTTATCCATGGGAGGGTGATGATCGTAAATGTGTATATCGATGTCCGGCTGGTGGAGTATGTCTGCAAATTTCCCGATACGGCTTGGCTGTTTGGTATCCACCAGAACCAGTCTTTTGAGATTTAACAGGTCGACATCTTTAATGTTGACCATATTAAATAGATAGACCATAGACTTGATAAAGAAGTTTCTTAAATTTTTTTCCTGGGAACCGGGAAAAACAACAAGTGCATCGGGATAGAGCTTCTGGGCTGCAAGCATGGATGCCAAAGCGTCAAAGTCGGCATTAATGTGGGAAGTAATGATAGTAAGATCTTTTTTGTTATGTTTGGGTTTTTTTGTCATAATCATATATGATTTGACGTCTTAAAAAATATACAACTTGCTGTGAATAAAGCGACAATTCTAATATTCAAATTGTGATCTGCCCGCAAATGTCTATATGCCAAAAAAACCTTAAGCCGGTCTCAGCAATGAGGCCGGCAATGGGAAACGACGTTTTTCCCGGAAGGCTATGGCAGGCTTTAGTCTGCTTTTATAGTTTATCAGGGTTGAGTGCTAAAATAAAGATTTACATATATAGGCGGGTTTATCAAGCTGTATCATAATGATTTTATATTAATTCAGCGAACATGTTGTTGTTTGGTGTACTTTATGATATTGGCTGACATGAGAATATACGGCTAAATGAAAATTTGTGATTCAATTTTAGTATAAACTACGTATTGTCTCCATTACAAGGGAGGAATGATCATGACAGTCTATTTATGGAGTGGAAAAAACAGGCAGAATAAGAAACAGAAAGGTGAGATGGAAGCCCCCACCGAAGAAGCTGTACGCTCCGAACTGATCAGACGAAATATAACTCCTTCCAAGATTAAGAAAAAACCCAAGGACCTTTTTGAAAACATCTCTTTCATGCAGCCTAAGATAAAACAGAAAGATATAATAATTTTTTGTCGGCAATTTTCTACCATGATCGATGCGGGTCTTCCAATAATCCAGTGCCTCGATATTCTATACGCCCAGCATGAAAACAAAACATTTAAAAATATGTTGAAGGAGATTAAACAGAATGTAGAGAGCGGACAAACCTTTGCGGAAGCATTGAAAAAGTATCCAAAACAGTTTGACGATCTTTTTATAAACATGATTTCAGCCGGTGAAGCCGGCGGTATCCTTGATACGATCTTAAGACGTCTTTCTGCTTATTTGGAGAAAGCTGCAAAGCTCAAAGCCCAGATAAAAGGGGCTATGACTTACCCGGCTGTAACTATGGTGATCGCTATAATCGTTGTTTCAATCATTATGGTGTTTGTTATTCCTGTATTTGAGGATATGTTTGAGGGGATGGGCGGCGCCCTTCCGGTCCCCACTCAAATTGTTGTAAATATAAGCAGGTTTGTCAAATCAAACATTTTTTATATCATTGCTGGCATAGTTTTGGCAACATTTGCATTCAGAAGGTTTTATAAAAGCGCAAGAGGACAAGCCATAATGGACGACCTTTTCCTCAAATTGCCGCTATTCGGGCTTTTAATTCGTAAAGCCTCCGTAGCCAAGTTTACACGGACCATGGGAACAATGCTTGGCAGCGGTGTGGCGATTTTAGACGCGCTTGACATTGTTGCCAAAACAGCAGGTAACAAAACAATTGAAAAGGCTGTGTACGAAACTCGATCCGCCATTGCTGAAGGCCGTACAATGTCCGATCCTCTTTCCGAAAGTGGCGTTTTCCCGTCTATGGTATGCCAGATGATTGCTGTCGGTGAATCTACTGGTGCACTTGATACCATGTTAAATAAAATCGCCGATTTTTACGACGAAGAGGTCGACCAGACGGTGGAAAACATGACTTCGTTGATAGAGCCAATTATGCTGGTATTTCTGGGTGGTGTTATCGGCGGTCTGGTCGTATCCATGTATCTGCCCATATTCAAGATGGCGGCTGCCTTTGGTTAACCCGTAAACCTTTGGATTTCACTTCACCCTAATTGTAATGTTGAAATAATTGCTCACATTCCATTATTTTTACCCCGCCTGCCCCGTAGCTCCGGCAGATGGTACTGGGGTGAAACTTTTTTCTATTTCACTATGGCCATGTCCGAGTTAAAAATATAAGCCTAAAAAAGATCTTTATTTTCAATAAATTGTAGAATTTCCGAGATGTTCCCTTTAGCGGGATAGAATTTCCGAGACGTATATTATGCCCGATTACTCAAACAAGCCCGAAGATGATTTATATCATAAGCTTGAATGGGTTATGTTTTTACGGGTCGTTTTTACTTCACTGTTGCTGGGATCGACTATTATCCTGCAATTCAGTGAAAAAGCTTTCCCTCTAACGAAGCCTCTCCTGATTTTTTATGGACTTATCGTTACAATTTTCCTGCTTTCTATCTGCTACGGTTTAATTTTAAAACATATAAAGCGGAAACTTATCTTTGCTTATGTACAGATCGGGATCGACACCTTTGCGGTAACACTAATAATTTTTCTTACCGGCAGCTTTGCAAGCATTTTTTCATTTCTTTATCTGGTAGTTATTATCTATTCGAGCATGCTTCTATTCAGGAGAGGAAGCATGGTCATGGCCGTGCTTTGCAGTATCCAGTACGGCATCCTGATCGATCTTGAATACTATGGTATTATCAATCCTTTTAGCATGAATGGGGGTAATGCCATCGGTAGTTATGTCTGGAGCCAAGTGCTTTTCAATGTAGTGATTACCATGGCGGCCTGTTTTGCCGTTGCTTTCCTGAGCGGTTTTCTGTCAGAACAGTTGAGAAGGACAAAAAACAAGCTTTCGGCCCTTGAGGATCGAATTAAACGCGTGGAGAAGATGGCCTACATGGGTGAGATGGCGGCCGGCATAACTCATGAGATTAAAAATCCTCTGGCTTCTCTTTCAGGTTCAATCCAGATTTTAAGAAAAGAAGTTCCGTATGACCCCGAACATGACAAACTCATGCAGATCGTTTTGCGTGAGACAGACAGGTTGAGCGCCCTGGTGAACAATTTTCTTTTGTTTGCAAAGCCGCCTGCAGGTAAAATCGAAAAGATAGAACTCGAAAGCGCACTGACAGAGACCGTCAAACTATTTGAAAAGGACAAAGCCGGTACAGGCAAAGTTACGATTACAAGCGAGTTTTCCTCAAATATCTGGATTGAAATGGATCCGGTGCATTTACGCCAGGTGATCTGGAATCTACTTTTAAATGCTGCTGAGGCTATTGAGGGTGAAGGACTTGTCGGGATTAAAACGTATCCTTTAAAGCACAATTATGCAGGTATCGAAATCAGCGACAATGGCTGTGGCATTACAGATCGGTATATTCAGTCGATTTTTGATCCATTTTTCACAACAAAATCCAATGGGACAGGTCTCGGACTTTCCATCGTTCACAGCATACTCGAATCTTACGATACATGGCTTGACGTTGAGAGTAAAGTAGATCGGGGAACCAAGTTTTCCTTTAAATTAAAGCGAAGAGACCCGCCAACTTAATCTTGACACCTATTTTTAAATGGGTTAACGAAATAAGATTAATTTTTTGGAAAGTTGAATCCTTATGGACAAAAAAAGCGATGCCATTGAGAAACGAAAAAAGAAACTTTTAGACTTAAAAAAAAACAATATTAATCTTTATCCTAACGATTTTGTTGTCTTGCATACGGTAAGCGATATCAAAAAAGCCGTAAAAGATGCACCGGATTCAGTTACTGAAGACGGGCCTGTTTTTGTTATTGCCGGCCGTATGATGGCCATAAACAGGTTTGGCAAGGCATCCTTTATCAGGTTCAGGGATCGAACCGGACAGCTTCAAGCATATGTGAGAAAAGACAATATAGGCGAAAAAGCCTATAATCTATTTAAACAGCTCGATATCGGTGATTTCGTCGGACTAAACGGTGGGATGTTTAAGACGAGAACAGGAGAATGGACACTTCTGGTCAAGGAATTTAAGCTCGTCTGCAAGTCAGCAAGACCGCTTCCGGAAAAATTTCACGGGCTTAAAGATCCAGAAAAGCGTTATCGTCGTCGCTACATCGATTTGACAGTGAATTCAGATGTGCGGGATATTTTTACGAAACGCAGCAGGATCATTCAGGTCATACGTACATTTCTTCTTGACCGGGATTTTCTTGAGGTGGAAACACCGATGATGCAGCCGATTCCTGGTGGCGCCGAAGCCACACCATTTGTAACCCATCACAATGCATTGGGCATGGATCTGTTTTTACGCATAGCCCCTGAACTCTATTTAAAGCGTTTGGTTATCGGAGGATTTGAAAGGGTTTTTGAGATCAATAGAAGTTTCAGAAATGAAGGAGTTTCAACCCGTCACAATCCCGAATTTACCATGCTCGAATTGTACCAGGCATATGCCAGGTACGATGATCTGATGGACATGACCGAAAAGATGTTCTGTCATGTGGCCAGGGAGGTGACCGGGTCAACCTCGATACATTACCAGGGGAATACTATAGATTTAGGCACCAAGTGGCGTCGAATATCCCTTGCTTCTGCCTTGGAGGAGTTTGGGGGCATTGACGCCGATTTGCTGGACCACCGGGAAGGTCTACTTGAATTCGCCGCTTCAAAACGGATCAAGGTTACAAAGATCGGGCATCTTGGAAAAATCATCACCAAGCTGTTTGATGTGCTGGTGGAACCAAAGCTTATCCAGCCTACATTTATTACCGGGTACCCGGTAGAGGTTTCCCCGCTTTCCAGAAGGAGTGACACCGAGCCCGAACTTACGGATCGATTTGAGCTTTTCATCGCGGGTTATGAGATTGCCAATGGATTTTCGGAGCTTAATGATCCTGTTGATCAGAGAGAGAGATTTTTACAGCAGGTTGCAGACAGGGAAGCCGGCGACAAAGAGGCTCATTACATGGACAAAGATTACATCGAGGCTTTGGAGTACGGCATGCCCCCCACCGCCGGAGAGGGAATAGGGATTGACCGGCTTACCATGCTGTTCACCGATTCCGCTTCAATCCGGGAGGTTATTCTTTTCCCGCACATGAAACCGCTTGAAAGGGTAATGGATAACCGATAAGAAACTAATAACCTATAACCAGCAATTCTTATGTCTTTTGAATATTTCATAGGCGGCCGCTATTTAAGGTCCAAACAAAAAGAGACCTTCATTTCGTTAATTACCATGCTTTCCATTGCCGGCGTGACTGTGGGCGTAATGGCATTGATCGTAGTAATAGCTGTAATGACCGGATTTGAGTCCGATCTTAAGAACCGTATACTCGGGATTGAATCACATGTGGTGATCATGCGCCACGGTAATTCTTTTTCCGATTATCACAGAATATTGGGCCAGGTTATTAACACAAACGGAGTCGAAGCCGCTACGCCTTTTATTTATACCCAGATCATGCTCCGTTCATCGTCAGGAGTATCCGGGGCTGTTTTAAGAGGCATAGATCCGGAATCGGCCGGAAGGGTAATAAAGGTTATCGATCGTTCCGCTTTGCTGAATTTAGAAAAGATGCATCAGGGAAAGAATACTACCGGTTTTGTTCCCGGTGTCATTCTTGGCAAGGAGCTTGCCAAAAATCTGGGTTTGGGTATGGGTGATGCGGTCTACCTGATATCATCCCGGGGAATGATTTCTCCCATGGGATACTTGCCCGCCATGAAGCGTTTTCAGGTGGCAGGTTTGTTCGAGTCGGGCATGTATGAATATGATGGATCCCTGGCTTACATCCATTTAAGCGATGCCCAGAAAATATTACACATGAAAAATTCCGTCACCGGTATCGAAGTCAGGGTAAATGATATCTATAACGCCAGGAATATCGCAGATAAGATAGTGGCTGACGTTGGATTTCCGTATTGGACCAGAGACTGGATGCAGATGAATCACAATCTGTTTTCTGCCCTTAAACTGGAAAAGACGGTTATGTTTATTATTCTAGCACTTATTGTTCTTGTGGCAGCATTTAACATCGCAAGCACTTTGATTATGATGGTGATGGGAAAGACCAGAGATATTGCCATATTAAAAGCCATGGGAGCCATGGATAGCAGCATCAGGAAGATTTTTATCTTCAAGGGAATGATCATCGGTTTCATGGGCATCTCGCTGGGTGTTTGTCTTGGGTTTATCATGTGCAAATTGCTGGAGAAATATAAGTTTATTGAACTTCCGGGAGATGTGTACTATATCTCAACCCTTCCGGTACGACTTGCGGCTCTGGATGTTTTTATAATAGCCGCCGCTGCAATGGCGATTTGTTTTGTGGCGACACTCTATCCGGCATGCCAGGCCTCCAAACTCAACCCTGTTGAAGCGATCCGTTATGGTTAACTCCGAGAAAAACGACAAAAAGCCTGTTCCAGATCATTTTTTGTCGGTGAAAGGTCTATGTAAGAGTTTCGACAACAGCGGTACCCGTATTGATATCTTAAAGGGGGTTAACCTTGATTTGAACGTCGGAGAGACCTTGGCAATAGTCGGAGCGTCGGGTATCGGCAAGTCTACACTGCTTCACCTGCTGGGAGCACTCGACCGGGCTGATAGCGGAACGTATCTTTTCCAAGGTGAAGATATCTTTCTTCTTGATAATGCCAGGCTGGCGCAATTTCGGAACGAGTCTTTAGGTTTTGTGTTTCAGTTCCATTATTTGCTTCCGGAGTTTTCCGCTCTTGAAAATGCCATGATGCCGGCATTGATTAAAGGGCTGGACAAACAAAAAGCCAGGGAGGCTGCAGAGGCGATTCTTGTCAGAGTGGGACTTCAAGACAGATTAAATTTCAGAGTCGGAAAGCTTTCAGGGGGTGAACAGCAACGGGTTGCGCTTGCCAGAGCCCTTGTTCTCAATCCGGTTATACTTCTGGCCGATGAACCCTCGGGTAATCTTGATAAAGGAAGCAGTGAGCGCGTCCATAGCCTGCTTTTGGAGTTGAATAAAGAATTTTGCATGACTCTGATAGTGGTGACACATAACATGGAACTTGCATCTTACATGTCACATAGCATGACGATTGTCGACGGACAGCTGGTAAAATTTTGAGTTTATGGATCTGATGATCGGGACAATTAGGATTCTATGTTAAGACGATTATGCTTGATTATTATTGCCATACCATGCTTTTTACCGAACACTGCGCATTCTTTAGAAACCGTACGGGTGCTGGTATTGCCAATTGAAGTACATGCTGTTAAAGATTTTCCATATATGCAAACCGAAATTTCGGATATGATTAAAAAAGACCTCGAACAGGAAGGTGTCATTATACTGGAACCGGGAATTATTACTGATTTTGCAGAGGAGAAAGGTACTGTAACTATAGAAGGAATCCGGAATTTTGGTGTTCAAAGCGGTGCCGACTATGTTGTCTGGGGCAGTTTGACATGGATCGGGCAAAAATTCATCCTGGTTGTAAAGATGTTAGAATCTTTTGGAGAAGGGTCTGTCGGTGTTTTTGTTAAAGAGGGCAGGGGTTTAGAAAAAGTGTCCGGAACCGTGAAGCAACTCGTCTATGATATGAGCTTGAAGCTTTTTAAGCGGGAAAAGGTTGTCAAAGTGCTTATTACCGGCAATAAGCGTATAGAGGGAGATGCTATCAAAGAGGTTATAAAAACAAAGCCCGGGGACGTATATATTGCTAAAAGCCTTTCTCAAGATCTTAAGGCTGTATATTCGATGGGATATTTTGAAGATATCCGGATTGAGGCGGAAGCAAGCACCCACGGCAAGGTAATCATATTCAGGGTAAAGGAAAAGGCGAATATCCGGATTATTCGTTTTCAAGGCAACAAGCTCTATAAGGATGACGAGATCAAAGAAAATTTAAGTATACGGACAGGTTCAATACTGAATATATTCAAGGTTCGCAGCAACATTAAACGGATAGAAGCGCTTTATAAAGAAAAGAACTATCATAATGTAAAAGTTACTTACACGATTCATCAGCTGGAGAATAATCAGGCTGACCTGGAATTTGTTATCCAAGAGGGTGAAAAAGTCCTGATAAGGCATATTATATTTGAAGGGAACACCGCTTATAAAGACAAGAAGCTGAAAAAAATGATGGAAACATCCGAAAAAGGGTTTTTTTCGTGGATGACCTCATCCGGAGTTCTGAACAGGGAGGATCTTCAACAGGATATCGCCAAACTTTCAGCTTTTTATTATAACAACGGTTATATCCAGGCCAGGATATCCGAACCGCAAATTGAATATCGTGAAGACTGGATATATATTACAATAAAAATTGATGAAGGCCCACGGTTCAAGGTTAGCAAGGTGGACATCACCGGTGACCTTATCTTGTTAGAGGAGGAATTAAAGAAAAAGCTAAAAATTACCAAGGAAACCTTTTATAATCGTGAAGTTGTGCGTAACGATGTGCTGGCCCTTACGGATCTATATTCAGATGAGGGTTACGCCTACGCCGAAGTATCTCCTAGGATTGACAAAAATTTCGACGAATTGACGGTTAATATTACCTACGTTGTCGCAAAACGTAACCATGTCTATTTTGAAAACATTATTATCGGCGGGAACACGAAAACCAGGGATAAGGTTATCCGGCGTGAACTTAGGGTCTATGAACAGGAACTTTTCAGCGGTAAGGGGTTAAAACGGAGCGTCCGCAACCTTTACCGGCTCGATTATTTCGAGGACATAAAGGTTAACACCGTCAAGGGGAGTGCCGACGACAAAATGATTTTAAAAATCGATGTTACTGAAAAGCCCACAGGCGCCTTTTCTTTTGGCGCCGGTTACAGCACCGTGGAAAATATTTTTGGCATGGCCTCTATCTCCCAGAATAATCTTTTTGGGCGTGGCCAGATCCTTGAACTTAACACCCAATTAGGAGGGACAACAACCCTGTATAGGCTGACTTTTACGGAACCCTGGCTGTTTGATATTCCCCTGTCAGCAAGATTTAATCTGTATGACTGGGATACCGATTATGATACGTACGACAAGCACAGTAGGGGAGTAGGTTTAAGGTTTGGATACCCTGTTTTTGATTTTGTGCGGGCATATATTGGTTATAATTACGAAGTTGCAGATTTAACAAATATTGACGAGAATGCTTCGGAATCAATAAAAGAACTGGAAGACGACAATACAATTAGCAGTATAACAACCTCTTTGATTTACGACTCGAGGAACAGGAGATTTAATCCTACAAAAGGATCAACGCACAATATATCGGTGGAATATGCCGGCCTCGGCGGAGATATCGCCTTTACAAAATTTCTAGCGGAAACCGGCTGGTATATACCGCTGTTTTGGCATATCGTTAATTTTATACATGGAGAAACAGGATATGTCACTGAAAATTCTGGTGGGACGCTCCCGGATTATGAACGATTTTATCTGGGAGGCATAAACTCGTTGCGCGGCTATGACTGGCAAGACATATACGTTTTAGATGAAAACGGCGATGAAATCGGGGGAAACAAATTTATACAATTTAATGTAGAACTCATATTTCCCCTGCTGAAGAAGCAAGGGATTGTTGGTCTTATCTTTTATGATACGGGAAATGTTTATAATGACGACGAGAGTATAGACCTGTCCGATCTGAGAAAAACCGCGGGATTCGGTTTCAGATGGTTTTCTCCCATGGGTCCTATTCGCCTTGAGAGAGGGTACATAATTGATAACGTGGGATCAGGGGCACAGTGGGAATTTGGAATGGGCACGTCTTTTTGATAACTATGAATGGTTAAGTGGTTGAGTAGTTCCATAAGAAACAGTTAGATTATCTTTGAAGGGGGAATAAAATGCAGACGTGTAAAGTGGCTTTTGTGGCAACAGTTATTTGTTTTTGTTTACTTGCTTCTTCTTACGGAGCAGATGTCGCCAAAATAGGTATTGTAGATTTTCAGAGAATTCTTAAGACATCGAGTGCCGGCAAAAAGGCAACGGCTGAAATCAATAAACGGGGCAAAAAGATAGAGGCTGATCTCAAGAAAAAGGGAGAAGAAATCGAAGCGACAAAAAATAAGCTTGAACGTGAAGCGCTTGTAATGAGTAGGGAGATACGGGAAGAGAAAGAACGTGAAATAAGAATAAATATCAATGATTTTAAATTGTTGCAGAAAAGATATGTGGCTGAGTTCAAGGATCAAGAAAAAAGACTTGTAGCCCGGATCCAGGAAGAAATTTTAAAAATTATTGCTGAAATGGGTAAAAAGGAAGGTTTTCTTCTTATTCTTGAAAAACGGGAGGCCGGAGTGATGTATGCCCCAAACACAATCGATATCACCGACCGGTTAATTCAGAAATACAATGCCGGTTTTGCCAGGAACGCTAAATAGGTAAAATTTAAAATGGAACTGTCACTTACCAGGATAGCCGAAGCTGTCAACGGCGAGGTAAAAGGAGATAAGAATAAAAATATTTGTGGTGTTGCGCCTTTTGATGATGCTGCCGGCGATGAAATAACATTTGCCGGTAATGCAAAATTCTTAAAAAAGATTGATAAAACAGATGCCGGAGCGATTATTGTTCCACGCGATTTTCAAGTTTCTACAAAAAACATTCTACAGGTGGATAATCCGCAGCTTGCTTTTGCCATGGTGTTGAACCTTTTTTATCCCCCGTTAAAACCTGAACCCGGTATAAGTTCATATGCATATATCGGTAAAAACTTTTTATGCGGCCGGGAAGCATCGATAGCTCCTTTTGCCGTGATTGGAAATAACGTCACTGTTGGTCATGGAATTGCGCTTTCTCCCAACGTGGTTATCGGCGACAACGTTGTCATCGGAAACGATGTTAGGATTTACCCCAATGTGACAATTCTTGAGCGCTGCACAATAGGAAACCGGGTGATAATACATGCCGGGACCGTTATCGGAAGTGACGGTTTCGGTTTTGCTCCTGACGGAAAAAAGTATTACAAGATTCCCCATACCGGTATTGTCCAAATAGATGATGATGTGGAAATTGGTGCGGGGAATACAATTGACAGAGCCACTTTTGGTAAAACCTGGATAAAACGTGGAGTTAAAACAGATAACCTTGTTCACATTGCTCACAATGTGACCGTGGGTGAAAATAGTGTGCTTGTGGCCCAAGTCGGAATTTCAGGGAGCGTTACCATCGGGAAAAACGCTATACTGGCAGGGCAGGCAGGAGTTATAGGCCATCTGACCATAGGGGATAATGTAACCATTGGTGCTCAGGCCGGAGTTGCTAAATCGGTGTCCGGTGATGAAATTGTGTCTGGATCACCTGCAATAACTCACCGACAGTGGCTCAGGATGCAGAGGATTTTGCCAAAGCTTCCCGAGCTTAAAAAAAAGCTGGAGGACATCGAAAAGAGGTTAAAAAAGATTGAGAGATCGGAGAGGGAAAATGGAAAAAACTTTTGATATTCAAAAAATTATGAACTTATTACCTCACCGATATCCGTTCATCATGATTGATCGTATACTTGAACTGATTCCCGGCGAGAAGGCGGTTGCTCTTAAAAACGTGACCATCAACGAACCTTTTTTCCAGGGTCATTTCCCTGGGAGTCCGATTATGCCCGGAGTACTTATGATTGAGGCCATGGCCCAGGCTGGCGCTGTGCTGGCTGCTGAATCACTGCCCGAAGAAGAACAAGGTTCGCTGATATATTTTATGGGCATGAACAAGGTCAAATTTCGAAAACCGGTTGTTCCCGGAGATCAGATTATATTTGAGATAAAATTTTTAAAACAGCGGGGCAAGGTGTTCAAGATGTCCGGAATGGCCTTTGTTGATGAAAAACTGGTGGCTGAAGCCGAATTGATGGCCTCTTTTGGAGAAAAATAATGATACATGCAACTGCGATTGTAGATTCAAAGGCCGAACTGGACGCTAACGTGGAAGTCGGGCCATATTCCATTATCCGGCAAAATGTGTCTATTGGAGCCGGAACCGTTATCGGGCCCCACGTCGTTATTGAACCATATGTTAACATCGGCCAGGATTGTCATATATTTCAGTATGCCGCCATAGGGGCTGCTCCCCAGTCGCTAAAATTTAAGGGTGAAAAGAGCGATGTTAGGATCGGACGCGGAACTATTATACGCGAATTTGTCACGATACATAGGGGAACGGAATTCGGCGGGGGCCTCACTGAAGTCGGTGAAGAAAACTTTTTAATGGCCTATACCCATATTGCCCATGATTGTATCACCGGAAAAAAAGTTATTTTTGCAAACAACGCAACACTCGCCGGGCATATTACTATCGGTGATCATGCCACCATCGGCGGACTGGTGGCAATACACCAGTTTGTCAGGATCGGCAACTATGCATACGTCGGCGGAAAATCAGCGGTGGGAAAAGATATCCCACCCTATGTTCTTGCAGCTGGTGACAGGGCAAAACTGCATGGCTTAAACAGTGTTGGGTTGAAACGCCACGGGTTTTCACAAGAGACATTATCTTTATTAAAAAAAGCTTACCGGATTATTTTTCGAATTGGGATTACTTTAAATGAGGCCATAGAAAGAGTCAAAGCGGAGGTGGAACAGGCTCCCGAGGTGGTCAGCCTGATCGATTTTATACAATCTTCCCGGCGCGGGATTACAAGATGACCCATGACAAATGAATACTATGCGGATAGGACTTATTGCGGGGGGCGGCCAGTTCCCCATCATTTTTTCAAAAGTGGCAAAATCCAAAGGATTTGTCATTTATGCAGTTGCTTATAATAATGAGACTGATCCTGGCTTGAAAGAGCATGTTGATACTATTGAATGGATCCATCTCGGTCAGATCAAGCGCATTATTAAGTTTTTTAAAAAGAACGCAGTAAGCCAGGCGGTTATGATGGGGGCCATAACAAAGACCAGAATGTTTTCGGATGTCAGGCCTGACATCAAAGCCATTTCCATTATTGCCGCCATGCGGCATACCCATGATGACGGGCTGTTAAGGGGTTTTGTCACACTTCTCGAAAAAGAAGGTATTGAAATAAAGCCCTCAACATTTTTGCTGCCGGATCTTCTGGCGCTAAAAGGCTGCTGGACAAAACGGAAGCCGACTCGATCCGAGAAGAATGATATCGAACTCGGCTGGAGAGTAGCCAAGGAGATCGGGCGACTTGATATCGGCCAGTGTGTGGTGGTAGGAGGCGGGTCTGTTCTGGCAGTGGAGGCTATTGATGGAACCGATGCTACCATAATGCGGGGCGGAAGGCTTGGCAAAGGTACTGCAGCTGTTGTTAAGGTCTGCAAGCCCGACCAGGACATACGATTCGACATCCCTGCAATCGGTGTGCAAACAATTAAAACCATGTATGAAGCAGGAGCAGGGGTGCTCGTTGTTGAAGCCGGAAAGGCGGTTGTTTTTGACCGGCAAGAGATGATCGACATGGCGGACGAGTATGGTATCGCCGTGGTTGCAATGGAAAAATAAAGGTTATGAAGAAATTGCGTGTGGGTGTTGTGGGTGCGGGTTATCTCGGGAGATTTCATGCTGAAAAGTATGCCCGAATGGATGACGTTGAACTCATCGGCGTTGTCGATATCAACAAATCCCAGGCCGAGGAGGTTGCCGGAAGGTTTAATACAAAGGCATATCCAAACCACCAATACCTTTTTGGAAAAGTCGATGCTGTCAGCATCGTTGTTCCTACACCGGCTCATTTTTCTGTTGCCAAGGATTTTTTGGAAAATAATATCGATGTGCTTATAGAAAAGCCCATGTCGGAAACCACTGAAGAGGCAGACGAGCTCATCCGTTTTTCAAAATCGAAAAATCTTATTATCCAGGTTGGGCATCTTGAACGATTTAATCCGGCGGTTGTAGCCCTCCAGGATATTATTAAAAAGCCGATGTTCATTGAGTCGCATCGATTGAGCATTTACAAGGACCGGTGTGCAGATGTGAGTGTTGTGCTCGATCTTATGATTCATGATATTGATATTATACTTAACTTTGTTCGGTCGGAAATCGTCGGTATCCATGCGGCAGGCATTCCTGTAATTTCCGGACATGTTGATATTGCCAATGCACGTCTTGAGTTTAAAAGCGGGTGTATCGCCAATGTTACAGCCAGTCGAATATCGACCAAAAATGAAAGGAAGATCAGGCTGTTTCAAAAAAATGCCTATATATCCGTCGATTTTGCAAATCAGGGAATTACCGTTATTCAGCAGAACGATAACATTGAAGGTGGTCTTATACCCGGCATGGAAATCAAACAGCTTAGTTTTGCAAAGGCTGATGCGCTGGAAGATGAATTAAAATCGTTTGTAAAGGCGGTAAGAAGACGTGAAGCTCCGGAGGTCACAGGCCAGATGGGACGTGATGCCTTAAAGATCGCTTTGAGCATTATGAAGCAGATCAGTGATACCAACAGCCGTTTTTTGCGTTAGCAATCTTATGGAACCGCTTTCAGAACAAAAATGTGTTATGATCATTGCGGGCGAAGCTTCTGGTGACCTTCACGGGTCACGCCTTGTAACCGCCATGCGCAAAAGAGACAATGCCCTGTTTTTCTGCGGCATTGGCGGACAGGCCCTTAAAGCTGCGGGAGCCAAAGTTTTAGTTGATGCTTCAGAGCTTTCGGTTGTGGGGATAACCGAAGCCTTTTCCAAGATACCCAATCTGCTCAAAGGGATGGCTGTTGCCAAAAAGACTCTTAAAAGACTCCTTCCCGATCTTTTGATACTGATCGATTTTCCCGATTTTAACCTTCATGTGGCAGCCTTGGCCAAAAAGCTTGGAATACCGGTGTTATATTATATCAGCCCACAGATTTGGGCATGGAGACCCGGCCGTGTGAAGAAGATCGGGAAGCTTGTGGATCATATGGCGGTTATCTTGCCTTTTGAAGAAGACTTCTATAAAAAACATGAAATTCCGGTAACATTTGTGGGACATCCTTTACTTGATACAAATTTTGATTATGGTAAAAAGGCTTTTGAAAATCCTGATAATGATATCTCTGTCATAGGCCTTTTACCAGGATCCCGCGATCGGGAAATTACAAGGCACCTTCCTATAATGCTTGGTGCCGCCCAAATTTTACTCAAAAGGATTAAGAACGTAAAATTTATCATTTCACTTGCACCTGACGTGAAAAGAAAGTACGTGGAAGAAATCGTCAACAAACACAAGGGTGCTGCCGATCTTGAGATTGTATCCGGAAATGTAAAAAAAATCTTTGAAAGAAGCAGATTTGTCGTTGCCGTATCCGGCACGGTTACTCTTGAATCCGCAATTTCCGGAACACCGATGGTAATTATTTATAAAGTGTCTCCCATAAGCTACTGGCTTGGCAGGACAATGATACAGGTCAAACACATCGGCCTGGTCAACCTTATTACCGGCAAAAAAATTGTCCCGGAATTGCTTCAGAACCAAGCATCTCCTATCAGGATAGCAGACACGGTCTTCAATATGTTAGGTGATGCTTCCGGCCTTGAAAGGTTAAGACACGAACTGCTGCAAGTAAAAGATGAACTCGGCGGTCCGGGTGCTTCTCAACGCGTTGCCGATATAGCAGTTGGAATGTTGTATGATGCATGATAAAGATGCAAATGGACATTTCTGATGCCAGCCTCTGGCTCGTAGACCTTACGGCTCGGAGAGCCAGGTCAAAGTTATCCGGCTCTGCCTGAAGAAACGCCGTAAGAGTTTGAAGTGAACTAAAGCCTGCCCTGGCCTCCGGCTCGTAGAGCCTACGCCTCGGAGAGTGCGATTCGGCTATGTGTATTCAGTATATGCTATGTGTCATGCCGGGCCTAACTTATGATTATAAAGTACTGGTGATCGGTCTGGGCCAGGGTTAAGGAATTTTGTCAATTATATAAAATCAGCGGAGCGCAGCGACTCCATAACCCCGGAGGAATAGGCTCCGCATTCCACAGGGTAAACTTTAGGCACTTTAGGTCACTTATCACTTTTAACTTGATAGTATAGGAATTTCCTTTTTTAGAGCGGCGAAGCCGCGTTATATAGAATCGCGAAGCGATTGTATAACTTGTCCGGTTTGTAGGATAACAGACCTTTGCAGGGTCAAACCAAAGCCTGGTCCTATGGATCATGATTTTTTACACAATGTTTTTGTCCAAAAAATAGCGCGATTTTTAACGAAATGTCGAGATGTGAAGTTTGAATATCATGAAAATATTATCAGAACCGATCATAAAAGACAGATACAGACGTTTGCTGTTGCTTATAAAGGATCAATGGCCCAGACTGTTTTTATCAATGATATGCATGTTGGTGATAGCCGGTGCGAGGTCATCTATTCCTTTTTTAATAAAACCGGTTGTCGATGATATTTTTATAAATAAAGATATGGGGATGCTTAAGCTGATTCCCTTGGCAGTAATAACTATTTATTTAGTGCTCGGTTTTGCGATGTATTACCAAGAATATCTTATGAGTTATGTGGGGCAGAATATCATCAGGCGCCTTAGAAACCGTCTTTATGATCGCATTCAGGACCTTCCTATTTCTTTTTTTCAAAGAGAAAAGACAGGAGTTCTGATGTCGCGGGTTACAAATGATGTAAGCATTGTTAAGCATATGGTTTCTTCTGCAGTTACCGGATCATTGAAAGATTTTTTTACAGTTATAGGATTGATATTTGTCATCTTCTATCGAGATTGGAAGATGGCCATGATAGCTCTTGTTGTTTTACCCTTTGCTTTCTTTCCCATTGTTGTGCTGGGAAGAAAAGTGCGGAAGGTCACTACCCGTATGCAGGAGGCCATGGGAGACCTTACATCTACTTTGCATGAAACTTTTGCCGGAAATAAAATTGTAAAGGCATTTGGAATGGAATCGTATGAAAAAGAACGATTTTTTAGAAAAACTCGTAAACTTTTCAAGTTTGAGCTAAAGACGGTTCGCTTCAAAGCCTTGTCTTCACCGCTCATGGAGTTTTTGGGCGGATTGGGTATAGCCATGGTCATTTGGTACGGCGGTTACAAAGTAATATCCGGCACCTCCACAGCCGGAACCTTCTTTTCTTTCATGGCTGCCGTCATTATGCTTTACGCGCCATTAAAGAAATTAAGCAAACTCAATAATATTATACAGCAAGGTCTTGCCGGTGCGGACCGGGTATTTGATATCCTGGAGTCGGAGTCTGATATTCAAGAGATACCAAACCCTGTTATATTTAAGCGCGGCCCTCACCACGTTATTTTTAAAAATGTGTATTTCAAATATGATGACGTAATGGTATTAAAAAACATTAACCTGGATGTCAGGGCCGGGGAAATCCTTGCGGTCGTTGGAATGAGTGGCGGCGGAAAAACCTCTTTAGTTAACCTTATTCCCAGATTTTATGATGTAAGCAAGGGGGTTATACTCATTGATGATATTGATATTAGAGAGGCCTCAATATCTTCACTCAGGGACCAGATTGCCATTGTCACTCAGGAACCCATACTTTTTAATGATACTGTTCGGAACAATATCGCTTACGGAAAACAAAATGCGTCTGACAAAGACATGGACAATGCTGCTCGGGCAGCTTATGCATACGATTTTATACAGGAATTCCCAGACGGCTTTGATACAAATATTGGAGAACTTGGCGGGCGTTTATCCGGAGGGGAGAAACAGAGAATCTGTATCGCTCGTGCGTTATTAAAGGATGCGCCCATTTTAATACTGGATGAGGCCACGTCTTCACTCGATGCAGAATCGGAAACACTGGTTCAAAAAGCTCTGGAGAACCTGATGAAGGGAAGATCAACCTTTGTTATTGCGCACAGGCTTTCAACCGTTGCTTATGCCGACCGGATAGTCGTTATCGGTGACGGCCGAATCGCAGAAGAGGGGAAACATGAAGAACTGATGGCTCGACGAGGAGAATATTTTAAACTTTACCAAATGCAATTCAGTAACAGCAGTTCAAAACAAGCTCCAGTAGAATTCACCGTAAGAAAACATGCCGGCAAGTCTTTTTCGATATAATTATGCAATGTGTCATAATCGCAAACAAGCTTTCCTAAAATATTTATGAAAATCAGTTCCATTATATATAGATATGTGTTCAAAGAGATGATCCCCCCTTTTTTCATCAATCTAATTTTTTTTACTTTTGTCTTTTTGATGGTAGAGATGCTTAAAGTTACAAACATGGTTGTAAATTACAGTGTTGGTGTGATCACTGTCCTTATAATGCTTGCTTATTCTACTCCGTATTTCCTCACTTATATAATACCCATGTCTGTCATGATAGCGGTTCTTCTTACGTTCCTTCGATTGTCCGGAGACAATGAGATTGTTGCACTAAAAACCAGCGGCATGAGCACCTACGGGCTGCTCCCGCCGGCAATGTTGTTTTGTCTATTGGGGTGTCTGCTTACACTTTTTATGACACTTTATGGAATGCCGTGGGGAAGACTATCCTTTAAAGAACTGACATACAAGGTGGTTTCATCCAATCTCGAAATCGGACTTAAGGACAGGATATTCAATGACAGTTTTGAAGACGTGGTACTTTACGTGCATAAAATAGATTCTAAAAGTAAAGAACTTCAAGATATTTTCATTGAAGACAAAAGGACTCAAAATATTGTCAGCACCGTGGTGGCACCAAGGGGAAAACTATTCAGTGAACCCGACGAGTACGTTTATCATTTATTGCTTTACAACGGTGTCATATATCAAGTTAATGTTAAGAACAGATCGACAAATTACATTGATTTTGAGACCTATGAGGTTCGGCTGGATATTAAACAGGCGGCTTCGAGATTAAAACAAGGGACCAAACACAGAAAGGAGATGAGTCTTGTTGAATTGCGGAATTATTTGAAAAATAGTACCCGGAGAGACAATAAATATTATAATGCACTGTTGGAGTTACACAAAAAATTTTCAATTCCAATCGCATGTTTTGCCCTCGGCCTTCTTGCGGTTCCATTAGGCATACAGTCCGGGCCTACAAAAAAATCATTTGGCTTGGTGCTGGGTATGATTTTCTTTTTGATTTATTACCTGTTGTTAACTGCGGGGTTGGTTCTTGGTGAAACAGGCGCCTGTCCTCCGGTCATCGGAATGTGGGTCCCAAATATTGTGATGGGCAGTTTAGGATTGTATCTGCTCGTTCAAACAGCCAATGAGCGTCAAATAAGGATCGGTCCTATTTCGAATCTGTTAAAAGGGATTAAGTCCCGTTTAGTCAGACGGGGAGGGGCTTAGCCCAAATTTCTAACTTGACAGTATAGGAATTTCCTTTTTTAGAACGGCGAAGCCGCCTTATATAGAATCGCGAAGCGATTATATAACTTGTTGATAATATGTCCTTAATCGAAAAATATCTGACCAAGGAGATTTTTAAATACTTTGGTATTGTTCTATTAACAGTGGTCGGAATATATTTAGCGGTAGATTTTTTTCAAAGGATAGATAATTTTTTAGAAGCAAATCTTCCATTTTCGAAAATTATAAGCTTTTATCAGCTTAAGATACCGTTGATAATTGCACAAATAGCGCCGGTTGGCATTCTTCTGGCGGTTATTATTGTTTTTGGTCTGATGAACAAGAACAATGAGATTGTCGCTTTAAAAAGCAGCGGTGTAAGTATCTTCTACCTTTTAGGGCCGGTTGTATTGATAGGGTTATTATTAAGCACCCTCATTTTTTTATTATCAGAGATGGTTGTGCCGATTACCATAAGCAAGGCCAACAGAATCTGGAATGTGGAGGTTAAGAAAAAATCTGCCGTTATATCTAAGGGGAAGAATATATGGATCAAGGGTAACCGTGTCATATGCCACATTACATATTACAATCCGGCAGACAGTACTATTTTAGGGGTTGCCCTTAATTTTTTTGATAATGACTTCAAGTTAACCCGGAGGATTGATGCTAAAAAGGGTGTCTTCAAAAACGGAAAATGGATTTTCTATGAAATTATGGAGCAAAAGCTTGATAAAGAAAGTAACCATTACCGGGTAACATTCTTTGAGGAACGGGAGGAGCCCTTCTATTTCTTGCCTGAGGATATAAAGAGGGTAGTCAAAAAATCGGAGGAAATGGGTTTCCTGGAGCTGTTTACATATATTAAAAATATTGAAAAAGAAGGGTACGATGCCTCTGTTTATAAAGTAGATCTGTATGCAAAGCTGGCATTTCCTTTTGTCAGTTTCATTATGTGTCTGGCCGGGACAGGCATTTCGAGTAAAAATAAACTTAAGGAAAGCCTTTCCGTTAGCATATTCTACGGTATTTGTATGGCATTTTTTTACTGGATATTCTACAGTTTTTGCCTATCACTTGGATATGGAGAAATGCTTCCTCCTTTCATGGCTGCTTGGGCTGCTAACGTTGTTTTTCTCTGTTTTGCTATGCTTGTTTTACTGAAATGATGAATTTAGAATCTCTAAAACTCTCCAGTCTGCCCGAAAACCATTGTGGAATTCTAAGGCATTCGTCCAACACAAGACCTGTTATCTGGGTAATAGAAGAAAACGGTGCAAGGGCCGTTGTAAAAGATTTCAGCACCAGTAAGTTTTTTTACCGAAATATAATCGGGCGATTCCTCATATGGCGTGAACACAAGGCTTATAAAAAATTGCAGGGTCTTAAGGGCATTCCGGTTTGCTATGGTGTTATTGATGGGCTCGCTCTGGCGCTTGAAGAGATACCCAGCCAACCTTTGAAAAAGCAGAATAAGAATATTAAGCTATCTGGAACTTTTTTTGATGATCTAAAAAACATCGTTGACAGTTTCCACAGACGGGGCCTTGCGCACAGTGATTTAAAAAATGGAGCCAATGTCTTGGTGGGATATAACGGTCTACCTTACATCGTGGACTGGAGCGCTTCCATATCCGAAAAGGAATGCAGATTTTTTCCGATGAATCGCATCTATCTTAGATTTGTTTTGGATGATTACTTTGCCATTATCAAATTGAAAATGCGGTATGTACCTGAAACCTTGACCCCTGAAGAAAAAAGAAAGTATGCGCAACGGAGCCATTTAGAAAGAGGTGTCAGGGGTATCAGAGATAGATTGCGCAAAATCTTTAAGAAGATTGTGTGAGAATTGGCTATAAAATTCATAAACTTGTTAGTTTGAGGCAGAGCTTTGATGGTCGGTGATGTTTTGATTTGGTTCCCATTATCTTTAAGGGAGGTAAAATGGTCAATAATGTAGTGGACCGGATCCATGAGATTTTCAACAACAAAAGACTCAGGTATGTTGTATTAAAATTACGGTATCCGATTTGCGTGATTGCCGTCATAATTTTGATTCTGAACATAAACCCTGATTGGTTTCCGGTTGGATTTACAGTGGCTCTCTTCGGTGAATTGATCCAACTTTGGTGCTTCGCGTCTTTGGATAAAAATAGAATGCTTGCTGTTAAAGGGCCTTATATGTTGATGAGAAATCCGATGTACATCGGCCGCTTCTTTTTGTTGCTGGGTGTTTTGCTCCTTGCGGGCAATGCATGGATAATCCTTATTTTTATCGTGGTTTATTATTTTTATATGGTCAATCGTGTGAAACGAGAAGAAGCTAAGTTACAGCCATTGTTTGGAGATTCATATAGAAAATATTGCCAAAAAGTAAACCGATTTATGCCATCCCTTAAAGGCGTTGATTGGGGATCATTATGCTTTTTCAAATGGAACCTTCTTTTGAAAAACAACGGGCACTGGAATTTGATAGCCATGCTCGTTTGTTTCTTTATATTTTATTTTTTTACCTTTATCTATTCTACTTCTTGAGATTCTTAGCAGGACAAACCGGAACCAAAAATATTTGCCACAAAGGCGCTAAGACACCCTCCGGGGCGTAGGCCCTATGGGCCGGAGGCAAAGGATATATTTATTATTCTTTCTTCGTGTCTTGGTGCCTTAGTGGCAGAATGGAAAAAGTTTTGCCAAAAAATCCACAATTAAGCTACTAAACATCCTGTGCCAACCGGGATAGAGACAAAATGATGGCGATTCCAGGAAATGTTAAAAGAAAAATCCAAGGGATTATGACTGGCCGGAGGGAAAGCGGATCCTTATTCCTTAAACCTTTTCTTCTTGCGATATCAATTGGTTACGGTGGAGTAGTTAGGCTGAGGGAAACTTTATACAAAAAAGATCTTTTGCAGTCAAAAAGACTACCTTGCCCGGTTATTTCTATCGGAAACATTACGGTTGGCGGGTCAGGGAAAACACCCATGACGATTTATGTAGCGGAGCTAATTAAGCATCTCGGGTATGGTGTTGCAATTATTAGCAGGGGATATAAAGGTGAAGCAGAGAAGATTGGTGGTATAGTATGTGACGGGCGTATAATTCGTATGGAGCCGGATACAGCAGGCGATGAGCCATTTATGGTCGCCCAGAGGCTAAAAACGGTTCCTGTTATTGTGGGGCAAAACCGTTTTAAGGCGGGTAGGTTGGCAATACAGAAATTTAAACCGGATGTTTTACTGTTTGATGATGCATTCCAGCATTTAAAGCTCAATCGAGATATAGACCTTGTCCTTTTAGACAGCAAAAAGCCGTTTGGTAATACCTATCTTTTGCCTAGGGGCACCCTAAGAGAAACCGCTTCTGCTTTGTCGCGGGGAGACGCTGTGATTTTAACCCGATCGGATATCGGAAAGCCGGCGTCTTTGGACCAGATAAAAAGCGTTGTTCCGAGAAAACCGGTTTTTCATTCATTTCATACCCCATATATTTATAAAATCATTACAGGAAACAGCCTGCAATCGTCAGATAGACTGAATATTTCATCCAAGTACGATTTTGACATCTTTAAAAAGAAAAGAGTCTTTGCTTTTTCCGGGATAGCAATCAATGATGATTTTCGCCGAACAATTGAGAGTTTCAAGTGTAAATTAGAAAATTTTTCAGGATTCCCGGACCATCACCCGTATTCGAATAGAGAACTTGATGAAATTATAAAATCAGCGATGGATCTATCGGTTGAATTTATTTTTACCACAGAAAAAGATTATGTCAGGATTGCTCATAAAATAAAATGGCCCATCCACTTGGTCATCATTGGGATAGAGATTTCCTTTGGAGAAAACGATATTGCTTTTCAATCCTTCATTAAAAGCCGGCTCCAGGGACTTATGAAGAGAAATACCGGCTAATATATTCAGACATCGTAAATTATAGTGTAATATTTTGGACGAAAAGTGCCATATTAGCCCAAAAGTTGGGTTCAAAGGTTCACGGTTCAGAGGTTGGCCCCCCCATGGGATTTCCCCAGTAGAATCAATGGAGAATAAAGAAGTGCGGAGTGTTTAACCTTGAACGGGGAACCCGGAACCTTGCAACCCAGATCAGCGCATGTCCAATTTTCAAGCAAACAGCTCAAAAACAAACGATAACAACCACTCAACGACTTAACCACTTAACGAGGTCTGTATTTCTATGGTGCGATTGGAAATAGGAGATCGACAGCCAAAAGGGAAAACAGATATTTAGGCGCCAGCTGTTTCAAGCGCTAAAGAAAGTTTTTCCTGAACCGATTCAACGCTGATACGCCGCATACATAACCTGTCCAAGTCAGGACATTTCTTTTTATAACAGGAAACACAGCTTACTTTAGATTGAACGACAAGATGTTCACAGTTATAGGGCGCTGCCCGCTTGGGAGATGTTGGACCGAAAAGACTTATATAGGGCGTTTCCACCGCTGCTGCCAGATGACCCGGACCCGAATCCGGCCCCACACCGGCCGCAGCGGCCTTAAGCACGGCCACAAGCTCAAGAATTGACGTTTTTCCCACAAGATTGATTAACCCATGTGAGCCAACCTTTTGCCACAGTTTTGTTGCGGATGATACTTGTGAACTATCACCTATCAACACAACCCGCCATTTCATTGAAGAAAGAATATTTTTTACCAGTTGATAGTACCTTTCAAAGAACCAGTCTTTGGATTCCCAGGATGATCCCATTACGACTGCAATAAAGGGTTCGCTTGTTTTAGCTACAATATCCGGTAGATTAGATTTTCTATCAAGGTAAGAAAAACCGAAGTCCAGGGAAGCCGGCTCAGATAACCCCAGGTATTCTGTAAATTTAAGATAATGGTGCAATTTGGGTAGCTCAAGCTCATCGCTGGAATAGGGGATATGTTCATTATTAAAGATCCAGTTAAATTCCCCTGCATTGCGGCGGTTAAAACCGATTCGTCTTTTCGCTCCGGAAAGAAACGAAAAAAAGCCGCTCTTTAAGTGACGCTGGAGATCCAGGGTGATGTCAAAATGTTCTCGGGATAGGTCTTTATAAAGATCTCGTATCCCTAAAACATTCCTGGGTCTGTTAAAAACGATCATTTTGTCAATCCGTGGGTGTAAACGGACCACTTCTGAGCACATTGGCTCTACGAGCCATGTTACCCTGCTTCCCGGCAGATTGTTTTTAATATGTGACACCAGGCACAGACCCCGTGCCACATCTCCTATGGACCCCATCAGAATGATGAGGATCGAAGGTGCTGAAGGTAGTATTTTAGAAGTGGCTGTATCCATAACTAAACTTGTAACCGATAATTCTATTTGTAATTGTTACAAATAGTTAAAAGCATTAACTTCACTGAGCATCTCCGGTAGCCCATGCTTTTTTATTGCCCGATTCCAACGACGTAGGTATCGACTTCTTAATGCATTTTTTTCCCCGGGGAAAATGCCTGCCTTGTCAAAATCGAGCAGATAGACTTGGTTTTGATTGTCCACTATTACATTGCCGGGATGTAAGTCGACATGTAAAATTTTATTTTTTAC